>CAJXNF010000336.1 GCA_913056375.1 uncultured Pseudomonadota bacterium
CAGTACCTGGCAAACCATGGCAGAAGAAGCCGGAGGTAATGCCCCAGCCAACCGGGCTAAGATCCTTAAGGCAGTCGGACGCTGAATGATGAACAATCTCGAGAGAAGTCAACCGAGTGATTTCTTCGTACTTGGTGCTCCTCTCACTGTTCACTGAGAACCCACGTGCAATTG
Organism: uncultured Pseudomonadota bacterium; assembly: GCA_913056375.1. Taxonomy (GTDB): domain Bacteria; phylum SAR324; class SAR324; order SAR324; family NAC60-12; genus JCVI-SCAAA005. The sequence goes on from CAJXNF010000336.1 coordinate 175, forward strand.
ATTTCAAGATGGATGGTTGCGCTGGCTGCCTTGGCGGGCCTGGGAATGGTTGTCATGGTCAGCGTGGGAGTAGTGATGCGCTATTTTCTCAACTCCCCGCTGAACTTTACCGAAGAGGTGGTCGGCTTGCTCCTGTCTGCCTCTCTTTTCCTGATGTTGCCCTACCTGACACTGCACGACAAGCATGTGCAGATCACGCTGCTTACGCAGCATCCTTCTGAAAAGGTTCGCTGGTCACTGAGGATCCTCAAGCAGTTGGTCACCTTGGCCTTCTTTGCATGGATGCTCTATGAGACCATTCCCTGGCTAAAGTTTGCCATGAAGCTGAGCCTCAAAACGGAGATCTCCCGACTTCCGCTACTTCCCTGGATGGCCATTCTCCCCATCTCTTTCTTCTTGACAGGCATCGCCAGTCTGCTCTGCCTTTGGAAGATCCGTCGTTCTTCCCACGACTCCACTTCCTCCGGTTGAAGTCCGAATGTTTTGGACAACTCTTCTCAGCACGCTGATCGCAACCGCGGCCAGTAGCGCTCCCCTCGGTGCAGCTCTTGGCCTGACCGGACTGATCATCCTTCAATTCTTTGTAAATGGCGCGACTTCCCTAGCTTTGAACGCTGTCTGGAATGTCCTCAATGAGTTCACTCTGAGTGCGATTCCTTTGTTCATCATCATGGGAGAAGTGATGCTGGCTTCTGGGGTCAGTCAACGCATCTACGCAGCCCTGTCGACTGTCTTCAACCGAGTTCCTGGAAACCTGCTACACACCAATATCGCAGTTTGCACGGTCTTCGGGGCAATCAGTGGTTCCAGCCTCTCCACGGCAGCAGCTGTCGGAGCCGTAGCCTATCCAGAGATGAGCCAGCGTGGTTATGATCGACGAATGGTAGTTGGCAGTCTGGCTGGTGGAGGAACCCTCGGTCTGCTGATTCCTCCATCCTTGTCTTTGTTGATTTATGGTTCACTGACTGAAACCTCGATTGGTCAGCTCTTTTTGGGAGGAATCATTCCGGGGTTGTTGATGGCGCTCTGTTTCATGGCCTACATCCTTGTGCGCTGTCTGAGGGATCGAAGTTTATATCCCGTAGAGCCAGAGCTGCAGATTCCCTTTCTCCAAAAGCTTAAGAGCTTATTGAGCATCTGGCCTGTCGCCGGGCTGGTCTTTGCGGTGATGGGAACGATTGTGCTGGGGATCGCTACCCCAACAGAAGCTGCAGGTGTTGGGGTTTTCAGCGCAATTGCCTTGGGCTTTCTCTGGGGAGATCTGACATTTCGCAAGCTAGTGGACTGCTTTCGTCAGGCAGCGATCACCTATGGATCGATTGGCTTTGTCGTGGTAGGGGCTGTGATTCTCGCTCAATCCATCAGTATTCTGGGAGTACCGCAAGCCTTGATTGAGGCCATCGAAGAGCTGGGCTGGGATCGCTACTGGGTGCTGTTGTTAGTAATTCTCTGCTACGTTCTGCTGGGTTGCCTATTCGATGGCTTGTCTCTGATGGTGATGACTTTACCCATCGTCTTTCCACTCCTCACTGGGCTTGGATTTGATCCAATTTGGCTGGGTGTAATCGTCACGATCCTGATTGAGATTGGCCAAGTGACGCCTCCCGTGGGATTGAATCTCTCGGTGATTGTTGCGGTTACCAATCATGAAATTGGATTGGGTAAAACTGCTCTGGCAACCGTTCCCTATTGGCTCCTGCTCTTGCTAGGCATTCTCGTGCTGACCATCTTCCCCGATCTTGTTCTTTACCTGCCACAAAATCATTTCTGAATCGCTCCTTACCCGCACAGCTACGACGGTCCATCGTCTAAACTTCAGTTTATAGTTTCTAGCTTGCCGGTCCAAAGCCTGTGGGCCAGCGAATGTCTGCGTGGGATTCAAGGTGCTGTTCAGCCACCTTCAATAACCAGAAATCAGAAAAAGCTCTGCTGTGTACCTGCACACTGAGTGGCAATCCTCCGCTAAAACCAATTGGCACTGTCAAACCAGGGGTTCCCATCAGCGCAGTCGTACAGTGGTAGGTTCCGTTATAAGTCCCATAACTAACTCGTTGCCCATCCACTTTGAAATTCCAGTTCATCCGGGTTCTCTCAAATGCAGGCCCGGGCATGTTCGGAAGCATCCAAAGATCATACTGGTCATAGAACTTTGTCACCTGTCCCCGAATTTCTTCGAGTCGCCCCAAGGCGTTTTGAAAATTCTGTTCTGAGGAGTGAAATCCTTTTCGAAGATTCTGAGCGATCCAACCGCCACCCATTCGCATCTGTAACACATAGAACAACAAGATGGAGTTGAGGGGTTCCGTGCGCATCAACTTGGGGAGTGAGATACTGGCGAGATGGCCCGTGATCAGCGCCCACAATTCAAAACACTCCGCCATGTCAACCTCAGGTGCACAATCTCTGGTCACCGTGTGACCATCTTTGCTCAGGTTGTTCAGAAAAGATTCGATTGCTGCTTGAGAAGTCTCATCTGCGGTGATGTCCAGAATTTTGTGGGTTTGGGCAATCCGCAGTTTCTCAGGGACCGGTGTTGTTTCCTTTCTCTGCTCAGGGGCTAAAACGGAGAGCATCAAGTGGAGATCAGCAATGCTACGACCCATCGGTCCACAAACCGTCAGCAAGGAAGGAGCATCAGGAAAATCTTCGGGTCCTACGTCATTCATGGGTAGGAGTCCATCTGTCGTGCGCAATCCAAAGATTCCACAACAGTGGGAGGGGAGTCGAATGGATCCTGCCAGATCAGAGCCCATATCCAAAGGAGTCATTCCAGTCGCAATTGCTGCGGCTGCCCCTCCGGATGAACCGCCAGGAGTCCGTGAAGGATTCCATGGATTTACTGTTTCCGGATAGATTGGGTTCCGACAGTTCCAGTCATAGCATCCAAACGGAACGTTGGTCCGCCCGAGGATGATCGCACCTGCTCTTCGCAAACGGGCTACCAACTCACAGTCCTTGGAAGGCCTGTAGTTCCAGTACTGTGGTAGTCCTAGGGTCGTTCTCATGCCTTTGACGATCGCATGATCTTTCAGAGTAATCGGCACCCCATGCAAAGGACCAATTTCGACGCTACCAGCAGACAGCTCCTGATCCGCTTGCTTTGCACTCTTAAGCGCTTCCTCTTCAGCTAGAACACTGACCGCCTTGATTTGCGGATTATAGTGCTTGATCTGAGTGAGATGAGCCTGCACAACGGTTTCTACATTGACCTCTCTTTGACGAATCAGTTGGGCCAGTTCTGAGGCTGGACGATGGGTCAAATTTAATGAAGAGTTGCTGGGCGGCTCAGTTGCCTTCATTGATTATTTTGCTTTGGGGAGAGAATGAATTTTATATGGGATCTATCTAGAAAATCATTGAAAAGAGAAACCAAACAGAGTCAGGTCATCTCGTCTTTTGTTCTCAGCCTGGTAGCTCTTCAGATTTTTCAAACGCTACGACGAGGCAAAGATCCAGCCCTTAAGCAACAGGCCTGTCAACTCTATCTTGAAGGGATGGGGATGCGAGCGATCGGCCGGGTTCTCAACATCCATCATAAGACGGTCTCTCGCTGGTTGGTCCAAGCTGCCCAAGCACTCCCAGCAAGCCCACCACAGACCGAAGTCTGCTCCTTCATCGAAATCGATGAACTCTGCACGTTCATCGCTAAAAAAAATCTCAATGTTGGCTCTGGCTAGCGGTCGACTCCATCTTTGGCAAGGTCCTCGGCTTT
>CAJXNF010000337.1 GCA_913056375.1 uncultured Pseudomonadota bacterium
AACCGAAATATTCAGCGCTGAATTTTCTGCAAATCGATCAAAAGCATCTGCTAGCTCTGCATGAGCTTTTCTGTTCAAAGCGTTAAGCACCTCCGGGCGTTGAATGGTGATTTCCATTACATCACCCGTAACCACCACCTCGATGAACTGATAGCTCACAATGTAATGGTCCTTTGCTGTTCAGCAGAAACAAAGACTGCCAAAGTCGCAGCAAGTGTCTTAGTTGCATCCTTGGCTGTGATTCGTGGCGTTTCTTCTTGTTTGATCACTCGACAAAAATGGAGCAATTGAGAGATGTAAGCGTCTTCTAAGGGGACGTTTCTATCCTCAAAATCCATCAAATGATTCCAATCCGGAGTGCCCTCTGAAGCCCAGATTCTCAAATTCGGAAAATCCAAGCAACCCTCCGAGCCTAGGAAGCGATAAGAGTTCTGACCTGTTCGAGGAAAATTAACATTTTCACCTGTCGCGTGCTCCCAATTCCACGGGCTGGGAGTTGCGTCGGAGAGCAAGAAGGTTCGTTGCATGCCATTTTTAAAACAACTCACAATTGCTACCGTTTCTTCTTTGGGATGCTCTTGAAAACCTGATTGAAGCTGGGCTGTAACAGATTCAATTTCACCGCAAATGAATCGAAGTATGTCCATTTCATGAATCAAATTTATCAGAACGGGACCAGATGAACGTTGTTGCCTCCATTTCGGAATGTAGTAATCATCCGCCTTACGGCTAGTCCACTGACCATGGACAGCGAGCAATCTGCCAAGCTTTTTAGAAGACACGATTTCTCGTGCCAGTTCCATCAACCCATAGTAGCGACGATGGTGGCCCACCATGACATTTCGGCTCACTTTTTCTGCTACTAGCTGAATCTCTCTGGCTTCCTCCAGATTGGCTGCAATCGGTTTTTCGACTAGTACATGGCAACCCGCTTCTAAAGCACTTAAAGTGGGCGCAAGGTGAATTTCTGTCGGTGTACAAACAATCACACCTTCGGGTACCACCTCAGCAAGCATTTCTTCAATCTTGGCAAACCATCGTACACCTTCATTGAGCGCAATTGCTTTGGATTGTTCAGCTGGATCTACGATAGCGATTAGTTCAGCTTCCTTCGTTGTTCTCATGGCCTGGAGATGACGTTTCCCAATCATGCCCATCCCAACTATTGCCAGTTTGACAGCCGTCACTATTGCTCCATGAAGAAACTTGAATCCATTCTCTTTAGTTGCTGTGAGATGATCGGAACGAAATCCATTTGTTGAAGAACATCCTTTTCTAACTCAACCCCAGGAGCCAACTCTTCCAATACAAGACCTGCTTCTGTTAACCGGAATAATGCTCTTTCAGTAGCGTAGATCACCTCCTGTTTTTGCTTGAGCGCTTGCTTCCCAGAGAATGTGATCTGATCAACTTGCTGAACTAATTTCCTAATTTCACCGGGTTTTTCGACACTAAGTTCTCCATTGCCCGTTCTCAGTTTAGATCCTTTGGTGTCGAAGGTGCCGCAAAAAACAACTTTTTTTGCGTTTTGGGCGATATCAATGAATCCGCCTGGTCCAACGGTCACACCATCCAATTTAGAAACATTGACGTTCCCTTCTTGATCGATTTGCCCAAATCCCAAAAAGGCGACATCAAGTCCACCTCCTGAATAAAAATCAAATTGCGATGGACCATCGATCATACAGGTCGGATTCTTGGCGTAACCAAAGAGATTCCCCGTCAATAGATTCCCACCATAAGTTCCGTGTTCAATGGTCTGATAGTAATCTTCAGACTCTCCAGATTGGGCGATGAGCGCTGCAACTTGGTCTGGAATACCAAATCCAAAATTGATCACGGCACCCTTGAAGAGTTCAAGACGTGCTCGGCGAGCAATTGCTAACCTTACAGAGAATGCAGGTTTTTCACTCTGATACTTAGCATCCTGTTGTTCTCCAGAAATCGACGGATCGTAGATTAGTTCGTAGCCCTGCCGTTGATCAGGATCAACTACAACCACATCTACCAAAGCAGAAGGCACCCTGACTTGTCTTGCTCCCAATTCTCCTTTGCGAACTTTCTCCCGAACCTGAAAGATTACCTTTCCCCCTGAGTTATGGGCTGCCGCTGCCATTGCGTAGATATCAACATTTGCAGGCTCTTCATCGAGTGAGATGTTGCCTTCCTCGTCGGCTTTCGAGCCTTTCAATAAGGCGATATCCACGGGAATCGGCAGATAACGGAGAAAAGTTTTGCCATCAATTTCAATTCGCTCAACCAGATCTTCTTGTGCAGCCTGGTTCATTTTCCCACCACCCAGAGTTGGATCAACAAAGGTCCCCAATCCAACATGGGTAATCAATCCCGGCCGCTTGGCAGCCACTTCTCTCATTAACTGCATGATCACACCGCCAGGCAACACATAGGCTTGAATTTTGTTGTCCTTCGCTAATTGCTGCATCCGAGGTGACCAAACCCAGTGTCCTCCAATTACTCTTTGAACGAGCCCCTCGTGAGCAAAACGATTCAAGCCTCTTTCTTTTCGATCTCCAATTCCAAGTGCATGCAGGCAGGTTAATTTTTTCGGGTGACCTGTAGCCAAAAACCTTTTTTCCACATGATGATGGAGGAGAGTCGCTTCTACTAGTCCTCCTCCTCCTCCAATCAGACCAACTGTGGCTGCATCAGGGATGAGTTCAATCGCCTCTTTGGCTGAGAGGAATTGCACTTTCATTGAAAATTTTGATGACTCATCAGTAATAGCCCTTCCCAGCTCCTCCATCTACTGGAATTCCTGCGCCTTGAATGTGGCGAGCTGCTGGGGAACACAAGAACACAACCAATTCCGCAACGTCTTCAGGTAGTCCCAATCTGCGGATACCTTCATTGCGGATGGAATCTGCGCGTACTTCGTCCTTACTCTTGTTTTGCATCTTTGCTTTGCCTTCCAGCAGTCGTTCCATGCGCTCAGTTTCAGTCATTCCAGGGAGAATCCAGTTGACATTTACATCGTCCACCAAGCCTTGAGCAGCAAGGGCTTTGGAAAAGTTTGCTAGAGCTGCATTGACGGAACCTCCCACCATGAAGTCTCTGGAAGGAGAGCGGGCTGCTCCTCCAACGATGTTGATGACTGTGCCCTTTGATTGTCTCAGAGAGGGCCACAACTGACGACAAAGTCGAACCGCACCATGAAATTTAAGAGCGAAACCATCTATCATTTCTTCATCTGACTGTTCCGGAAAAATTCCACCTTTGGTAGCACCAGCTGAGTTGACCAAGATATCTGCTTGCCCAAACCGTTCAAGAAACGCATGGCTTGCTTGCTGACACCCTTCAAGGCTCCTCAGATCAACTGCGTAAAAACCAACTTGAACAGCTGATCGTTGCTGAATTGCTGACGTCGCCTCTTTTAGTAGGACTTCATTCGTTGCAACGAGGAAAACATTCGCCCCCTGTTCAGCAAGAGACTTGGCGCAAGCCAGACCAATTCCACGAGAACTTCCTGAAATAAATGCGTTTTTGCCTGAAAGCTTTTTCATAAATGATTAACCAAAATGCGATTCCACGCCTTTCACAAGCGCGTGAAGTGTCTTTAACGTGGGAGTTGGAATCCCTTTACTTTCCCCAATCTCAATCACTTTCCCATAGATAAAATCAACTTCTGAGCGCCTTTGATTCAGCAAATCAACGCATAAGGAGGACTTATTATCACCAGTTCCTCCAGGCTGAGAGATCATTTCCATGCCCTTTATCACAGCATCTCTTTCAAGGGGTAAACCCAGCGCCAAACCAACTGAGAGCGCTTCTTCCATCGCCTGAAAACTGACGGCTCGCAACTCTGGAATTGCCATCAAGGGCGCGACTTTTAGATTGGTTAGTCCCGACAGAGCACTCATCGAGATG
>CAJXNF010000338.1 GCA_913056375.1 uncultured Pseudomonadota bacterium
GGATCCATTGGAATTGTGATTGTTGCCGGAATCATTATCGGTGTATTTTTTGAACAATCTGGTGGTGCCTATGTGATTGCCCAATTTTTTGAAAAGGTCTTCGGAAAAAAAAGAATCCATGCCGCCATTGGTTGGATGGGATATTTGATCTCCATCCCAGTTTTTGCAGATTCTGGATTTGTGATACTCACTCCATTAAACAAAGCGCTGACCAAAAAAGTAGGAATTTCCCTTGCCGGAACGGTCGTTGCACTGAGTATGGGATTGACGGCTGCCCATACCATGATTCCTCCTACTCCCGGACCTTTGGCCGCTGCGGCGATCATAGGTGCCGACTTGGGATGGGTTATAATCATCGGCCTTTTTGCCAGTAGTGTAGGACTTCTGGTTTCCCTTCAATTTGCCAAATATATTGGTAAAAAAATATGGATCGAGCCCCACACAGTGGTGCTTTCAGCGGAAGAAAAAAAGCCCGAGAAATTACCATCGTTATTCAGAACCCTACTGCCCATAGTAATTCCCATATTGTTGATTGTCAGTAAAGCCATCGTCGAATACCCCGGTTTTCCCATAGATGAAGGCCATCTAAAAGCGGCGATTGTATTCATAGGCCATCCCCTTGTTGCATTGCTCATCGGTGTGATCATGACGATGTTGATCGTGATGATACCCGGAGTGATTAACGGTTGGTTGATTGCTAGTCTTCAGATTCCACCCTTCATTGGCACCCTTGGAATGTATGGGGTTGCTCGTGGACTGGGGTTCATTGTAGCAGATGGAGTAACTGTTCCAGTGAACAATCCAATTCTTTTCCAATTGGGTACTACCAAGATTTTTGGACTGATTCCGGTTCCAGTTCTGATCACAGCCATTGTTGTTCTCATCGCTCACTTTGTGCTATCCCAAACTCGATTTGGCCAGTACACCTATGCCATTGGAGGAAATCGAGAAGCTGCGCTACGGGCTGGGATCAATGTGAAACGACACACCCTGTTGCTCTACATGATCTCCGCTGGATTTGCTGGTCTGGCCGGATTGATCTATACCGCCCGCTTCTCCGCTGGTGCTGCTCAGGCTGGAGAACCTCTCCTACTTGATTCCATCGCAGCAGTCTTCATTGGAGGGGCCAGTTTCTTTGGGGGATCAGGAAAAATTTTTGGAACCGTCATCGGGGCTCTAGTGATTGCGGTGATTCAGTTTGGGCTCGTGTTTGTCGATGTAGAGCCCTTCTGGCAGTTCCTGGCTGTGGGAGTCGTGATCATTGTGGCTGTATTTGTTGACCAGTCACGCACCCGCGTGTCCAACGGGGGAAAATGATGTTAGAAGTCAAGGGAGTGTCTAAGCACTTCGGGGGGGTCAAGGGCCTTAACAACGTCAGTATGAATCTCCAAGCAGGAGAAGTACTGGCATTAGCTGGAGATAATGGAGCCGGCAAATCCACACTGATCAAGGTCATTTCAGGAGTGCACGCGCCTGACACCGGCTCACTGGCTTATCAAGGCCAACCCCTCCGTGCTAATTCACCTCTACAAGCCCGTAACCTAGGAATTGAGACGATCTATCAAGATCTTGCGCTGGCAGACAATCTCGATGTGGGCGCTAACATCTTTCTGGGAAGGGAGCCAATGAAATCTTTCCTAGGAATGACAAAGGTTATTGATCGTCAAAAGATGCTCAAGGAATCAAGAGAGGTGTTGCATTCACTGGATATTGAAATCCCAGAAAGCTCTCTGGAACAACCTGTACGCAATTTATCCGGAGGGCAACGACAAGCGATTGCGATCAGTCGCGCAATCTATTGGAATGCAAAATTACTCATCATGGACGAACCAACTGCCGCTTTGGGGGTACCAGAGCAGCGCAAAGTGCTAGAGTTAATCGACAAACTACGCTCACAAAAAATTGGAATCATCTTCATTTCACACAACCTGAATGATATTTTCGCAGCCTCAGACCGGATTCTTGTTCTGCGGCAGGGACGTGTGGTGGGAGAGAACAAAATCAGCGAAACCAGTCGAGAAGAAGTAGTCAGTCAAATGGTGTCTGGCTGAAACGTGATACATCCACAGTGAGGAGTATTTTGATGTTGAAAGAGAAAAACTTACGAACCCGACGTCTGTTTCGCAACAATGGTCGTTCCCTGGTCATTGCCATGGATCACGCGCGCGTCTTTGATACCGTCACCGGCCTGAAAAACATTGCCGAGGTCGTCAAGGCAGTACGTGCTGGAGGAGCCGATGCCATTTTGACTCCTTGGGGTTCAACGGTTGCAGCCGCAGAAGCCTTGGACGGTGGTGGCTGCTGGCTGAGTGTGGATGTGACTCCCCAGAGCATCCAGAGCACAGTGGAAATGGCACTGCGTCTTGGAGTTGATGGGATCAAGGTGGAGGTTTATCCCTGGTGTGATCCGAAAGATGATTATTTCAAGCGCTACCATGGAAATGAGTCCGTCCTGCACGGAATGCAACTCGCTGCTGAATGTCAGAAATGGGGGATTCCATTGATGATCGAGAGTGTTCCCGGAGGCTGGCCCAACGAAACCATGCGTACTCCAGAGATGGTCGCTGCTGCAAGTCGTGTAGCTGCCGAAGCAGGTGCAGACTATGTAAAAACCTTCTACACCGGCGATAAGGAGAGCTTTCGCACTGTCTTGGAGAACTGCACGGTTCCCGTGTTGATTCTTGGGGGGCCAAAATCGGATTCTGATCGCGGAATCCTACAGATGGTACGTGATGCGATGGATGTTGGTGCGGTCGGCATCACGATGGGACGCAACGTCTGGGGACATGCAAACATTGAAGGGATGACCGCAGCACTCGCTGCCATTATCCACGAAGATGCGAGTGTCGATACGGCCTATCGCTTGGTGAAATCTTAGCTGCCAACTCTCCCCGCTTGAGCCTCAATGCCTCGTCCTGCTTCTGATCTAATTGCTCGGATTGCCTGGCGCTATTATGTCCAGAAGCAGAATCAGGCGGAGATCGCTGCCAACCTGAATCTCTCGCGTCAGAGTGTTCAACGTTACCTGGGCCAAGCACTGGAACAGGGCATCGTGGTCACACGCATTGACCATCGCCATTTGAGCGAGTGCCTGGAACTTGGCCAGGAATTGCAGTCTCGCTATCGTCTGCAACTTTGCGAAGTCGCTCCAGCCACTGCTGAACAAAGTGCGGAGGAGGTGTTTCAAAGTCTCTGTGCACTCGGTGCCCAGGTGATGGAACGCTTCATCCGCAGTGAAGACCCGTGTACCTTTGCCCTTGGAAGTGGGCAGACAATTCGTCGCAGCATCCACCACCTTGAAGAATTTCAGCGCAACGATCACAGCGTTACTTCTCTGGTTGGTTTTACCACACCCGAAGGCAATCCCAGCGAATTTGATCTAGTCACTCCTTTCGCCGAAAAGACTGGTGCTCAGGGATATTACTTTCCTGCCCCACTGGTCCTTCCTACTCTTGCTGAAAAACAACTGCTGGAACAGTTGACGGTCTACCAACGTGTCATGAAAATTGTTGAACAGGCCAGCGTTGCCTTCGCTAGTGTCTCACCACTGCATACCAACTCAGCTTTTCTGAAAGAAGGCTTGATGACTACTGAGGAGTGGCAGCACCTGCAAAAACAGGGAGCTTGTGCGGAATTACTCGGTAGAGTTTTGGATGAAGATGGTCGATTGCTGAATGAAGAGTTCACCGACCGCTTGGCTGGTGAGGTCTTGAAGCCCAGCCCAGATCGGCTGTTTGTTTGCATCTCCGGAGGTACTCAAAAGCATCAAGCTCTGTACTCTATTCTTCAGGGAAAATGGGTCAATGGCCTCGTAACAGATGAACAAACTGCCCATTACCTATTGCAGATGGC
>CAJXNF010000339.1 GCA_913056375.1 uncultured Pseudomonadota bacterium
AAGACGTAGGGCAACACTCGTGGCAGCACCGTACCTGTGTAGGCGAAAATGATCTTCAGGCGCTTGTCAGACTGGTAATTAATCATCGGACTTCTCTCAAAGTAAACATCTAGGGCAGTGAGAATCTTTCTCCATCTAACTCCATGTACAACTGACGCAAGTATAATTTTTTCACAATGAGCAAAATTTTGGCCCATTCATCCTATAAAGAACGCTGACCTCAAATTGAATTGTGATCCTTAGAGTGGTCTTTAGCTCAGGAAGTTCTTAAACTTTCGCCTTTATCAAAGCTTTCCGACAAACATATTCTCATTATCTTTCGAACGAACCCATCTACTTGTCAACTTCTAGTTTTGGAATATTAGCATAGGAGACTCAACGAGTTTAGACACAAAAACAAAAAATCTGAACTGCTGGGTGCTTTAATTTTTAATTGTGCCAGGAGGGCTTGTTGACTTCAACTTAGGAGAGAAGCGTAGAAGAGGATGGCCTGGTGCAGCGAATGGATCACGGGCGACACCAGAATCTACAAAGATGAGTTGGGGAGCTATTGAAGATTTTGGATCTGATTTATCCAAAACAAGGATCTGATTTTTGATAAGCAGCCAAGGACCATCAGCGGATTGCTTCAGCCGATGTCTGGCACCTCAAGAGCTGTTTCGAGCACACCAAGAATAATAAAGATGGCTACCATGAAGATGAGCCAGATAAAGAAGTTTCTACCGTCATTCATCATAACTGACTCCTGCTCTTTTGGATTTGGAGTTGTAGTATGGCAGATTAAGTGCGGCTAGTAGTTACCTATCAGTCAGTAATGTCAAGCGATGGTTTCATAAAAATCTACTGCATTGGCTGATTTTACCTTATCTTTAAGACTACAGGCAATTGATTACAAAAGCCCGAAGAGCACATCAACGAACAGAAATATTAGGTTTATCAGTAGCTTATCCGGGTAGCGGAACCAATGAAAAGGACCACAGTGTTCTCAAAGCAGGTTAACTTGAGCAATAGCTGCAGAAGCGAAATAAGTGGGAAGTGAGGTCTTGGTGAACCGAAGAACCACAACTCATTATAAAATCTGGCAAGTTATGGTTCTTGGTGAGTCTGGTAGGGTGTTGATTGGGATCTGCGGCGGATTTATTTAGGAAATATCTGGAACCTCCAGAAGGGTCTCCAGTACTGCGAGTGTGACAAATATTGCGACCATGAAGACGAGCCACACAAAGAAGTTTCTACCTTCATTCATAGGTAGTTCTCCCGAGGATAGTTGAGCCAAATCCGCAGAGAATGAAGGAGAAGTAGACTAGCTCCGCTCAGATGAGCTTGCAATTAGCTTGATCGGCCTAAAGGCTCCAGTTCTCCCAAGGAGGTGTTTTGAGCACTGCCAATGAAGCGAAAACACAACTCATGCGAACCGGTGTAAGCAATCCCTTCTTCCATCATTTCTATCTGATGTGATAACGCTTCCTTGCGAGCCCGTAAATCCATTTGGGATTTGGCCTCTGCAATATCCGGGGCAATTGTGTTTTTTCTTGTTAGCTAACAGCGAATCTGAGATTCAACTGCTCCTTCCAAGCCCAACAGGAAACATCCTCCTTACCTTTGTCCCAAAACTGATAGTAGCTCTGATCAGGCACACACCCAGAGCAGTACCTGCGATTATCCTTGGTGAGACCGGTAGAGAAGAAGGGAAGTCAATCGCTTTACTTCTGAAAAACCTCCTCGAAAAATGTGGCTGTGGTCGGCAATTCATTCACAAAGGGAAGCTTACCGGGTTTGCTTAGCAACTCTTCAATGTAGGTTTCTAACTGCTGTCGCTTGAGTTGTTCCACTGAGAGCTGCCGCTGCAACTCTTCGATGCACGACTCCAACTGTTCCCGCTTCAATTGTTCTACTGCCTGTCGCTCTTGCTGATCCTTAAACTGCTCCCTCATCAGTTTCAGTTCCTCAACCAGCTCGTTGAATCCAGTGATGGGCATTGTGTGTCCTTGATAGCTGTGTGATCCTTTAAATGTATGAATAACAGTGCATAGCGAATGCCCTAGTGAGGTCAACAGCGCTGCCTCATGATCAACGGATACTTGAAAAGCAGTTGTAATTACTTCCTTTTCTGTCCTAGCTTGTCCAACAGTTGCTGAATCGTTTGCTCCATCTGCAACCGCTGTTGCTGCTCCTCATTCAATTGCTTTTGCAGTTGCTCGATCTCCTTGGACAGTTTCAACAACTCTGCTGCGACCTCATTGAAGTTGGAGAGAGACATTACAGGAACCTTTAGTAGTATTTTCGGAGCGTGCAAAATCCGTAAGGGTCGACGTGAGCGTAAACATAGTGAAAATGTAGCGCCACCTACCGAAACTGAGACAGGACGAATCCGCCGATTACTCGTGCTACGATCGAATCAGCGTTTGGAGACTTTACGATCATGGACCCGGTAGCTAAGACGATCATTTTCAATTGAAGTTGAGACAAGTTCCATCAATTTGGAGAGATTTTAATTAGTCTCGACAATTCGGATTTATGATCCCAACTGAAGTTTTTGTCCTGCAAAATTTTTCTTTATCAAAGCGGGTGTTTTTCAAGTTTGCACCTATGAAATTCGCATCTTTCAGGATGGCTCCGAGCAAGTTTGCGCTTCGCAAGTCAGCGCCACTAAAATCTGTTCCACTTAGATTAGCCATACTTAAATCTGCACCACGCAAGTTTGCCAGACTCAATCTTGCTCCACTCAAATTAGTTATACTTAAATCTGCACCGCGTAAGTTAGCTCCTAGCAAATCAGCCCTACTAAAATTAACTTCTACCAATTTGGCTTCACGAAGATTGGCTTCACGAAGGTTGGCTTCACGAAGGTTAGCCCCTAGCAAATCAGCGCCACTCAGGTTAGCCCTTTCAAAATTTGCGTGGCTCAGATCACACCTTTCACAGATATTCATTAATAAGAATGTATCTAAAGCCGTCTGCTTATACCCCAAGGCCTTGGTAATGAATAATGTGATTGCCAGTGAGAGAAAGATAAATGATTTCATGCTGGTATCCTTGATCTGATCTCCCCCTTAACCATAAACCTAATTAATGCTAAGCCGTAACATTCCTGCGGACTCCTAGCGCCATCAACACAATCCTGATCAAGATCTTGATCATCAACGGAAAAACTTGGTAAATCTGCGAAAAAAGAAGTGACTGGCCAGATCTTGAGAGTTTTCTCAAACACAGACTTGTTCATCAAAAAATTATCAACAGATAAATCAAAGCGAACTCGCATCAATTTCGATTGTATTAACAATCGGCTTCAGATCAAAATATAAAAGTCTCAACTGATCACACCCCACCGTAATTTCAATTTCATCCTCAGTAATGCCCATCTTAGGACCATCTTCCTGACCCATAATTTCTTGCTGAAAACTGTATTTTTCCTCAAGAACATCAATTAGTTTTTCTCTCAACGACCCGCATTGCCTACTGGAATTTGCAGCCCAAGCTTCAACCCCCAGGATCCTCCGAGTTTGCTTGTCATAGAGGAGAAGGTATTCAGAAAAAAGCGGATTGGGTTGAGGTGGTTCAAAGGCAACCACTACCATCTCTGGATCGGATCTTCTCCAGGCCCAAGCGTTCGGATTAACGTTCAAGCTGACAGCGTCATGTACTGCTAAATTGCCACCATACTTATCTTCGGTATATTCTTCGCCTAGACGAATTCCAAAAACTTCAGTGACATTTCAAGAATTATCTGATTAGAATCTATTTATTATTTATCTCAAAATTGATTTTTCAAAAATTGATCAAAGTTTGTCTATTTCCAGTTTGATGACATTTTCAGAAAAGCATCCTTTTCTGATGCTTCCA
>CAJXNF010000340.1 GCA_913056375.1 uncultured Pseudomonadota bacterium
TTTCAGTGAGACCCAGGTGATACTGCAAAATAGCTACTCCAAAGCTGAATTGGTCGCATCGCATCCAGATTCCAGCCGATCCACACCAGCCTAGGATTTGGAGTGTGTCCTTCCAGGAAATGGTTTTCTGCTTGAGGGGATCTCTCCACACTCACAGATCCTTACTGAAGACCTCTTTGCATATTTTTCTGCTGCTTATTTCAGGACGCTTCCTGTTCGACAGGCTCTACCAGTGGAAGGGTTTTGCTAAAGTGCTGGGCCAATGTAGAAGATAGTGTGGAAAGGGCAGCTAAGCAGATGAGAATCAGCACTCCGCTCTCAAAATGCTCATAGCCTCCCACACTGACAACTAACGAACCACCAAGCACTCCAAAACCCATCTGTACTGCCCCCACGATTCCAGAGGCACTACCTCCCAGTTTGCCTGCTGACGCAATGGCACCCATCGTGGCATTAGCAATCACAAAGCCGGATGAGAACCCAAAGAAGAAGCAAGGAACTGCAATCATGATGGGATGTTTCCAGCCCAGTAGGCTAGGTAGTAACAAAGCACTCATTGCCAGCATTGAGATCAGCCCGCCAATCTGAGACATCCTTTCAATGCCAATGCGGTGAACAAAGCGTTTGGTAAGGAAATTCCCGAAGGTGTAGCCAAACGGGATCAGCATGAACCATAAGCCAACTTCAGAAGTATCCACGCCAATACGCACATACTCGAATGGTACAAAGCCAATCATGGAGAAGAAGATCCCAGCGCTGCAAGAAGACGCAATCATGAAGGTCAGAAATACTCGATTGGTCATCAAAGAAAGGTGGTCATGTGCCAGGCTGCCCAATCGAATTTGTGGAATCGGCCGCAGGTTGGTTTCTGGTAAAAAGATGAAATTCAATGCCAGCGGAATTAAGCCTGCGAAGAAGATCCCAAACATGATCCCCTTCCAGCCAATCAGATCACTGATCAAACCGCCAAAGGCAAAACTGAAGATTGGCACAATCACCATGATCCCACTGATTGTGGCAAAGGCTCCGGCCGCTTCCAATCGACCATATGAATCGTTGATGATCGCTCGTATGATCGAAGCTATCGAAGCAGCACCAAGACCCTGCAGTACGCGGGCGATCACGAGTACCTCAAAAGACTCTGCCGAAGCAGCTAACAGCCCCCCAAGGGCAAATCCAGCTAGGCCAACCAGCAGTGGACGACGACGCCCATAACGATCAGAGAGTGGTCCGTAGATCAATTGAGAGACTGCCATCGCAATGAAATAGCCCGAGAGCAAAGACTGCGCAGCAGCTTCATCAACACTGAAGTATTTGGTGATTGAGCTGAGTGCCGGTGAAATGATCGTGATTCCAGCTGTACCACAACCCATGGTGACAACTAGCAACCAAGTGGCAACCTTGCGGGGAACGAGAGGATTCACAGATGTTGATTGTGTGAACAAGTGGAAGAACTCAAGAAAGAAAAGATAGAAAACTCAACTTCACGGAAGTCGGTTCGTGAAATCAAAGAAACCAGCACTGTGCACACCACCCCAACCGTATTGACGAACTGTTTTATCAAAAACGACGTAGTGTGGAGTCCCTGACCCTGAGTAGATTGGCAGGAAATGAAGGCTCGATTTCTCTGCTTCAGTGGTGGTGCCTGTAAAAAATGCCAGCATCCGCTCTGGGAATTCAGGATGAGGGTACATGATGGAAGCTGCCAATTCCCCAACATACTCTTTACCCTCCAGGCGCAGTCCGTTTTCCGTGAACTCAAGGGGCGTGTGAGGCAATAGCTTCTTGATCATTAAATTGGATTCTGGATTGCCCAACATCACCAAGTTGAACTCTGATTCGATGGACTCCGTCACTTCAGTATCTGCCATCACTCGCACGTAGCCATTGGCTCTGCGCCAGAATCGAATCGCAATCTGATTTGCTCGGTGCAGCAACATTTCCTGCTGAAGCGTTCCTCCCTGCGTTCCGTAGACCAACACAAAGGGTCGGAAGAAAACAGACTTCAATGCAGGATACTTTGTGGCTAATTGCGCTGCTGAATCTGGTTCTGGACCCAATAGCATGGGGGAATCATCCGAGATCGGATAGTGCTGCTGATTCCAAATAATCCGCTGAATCGGCAGATTGAGAGCACCCCAGTCAACCTCTATTGCTGATACATTCTCAGTATTCAACAAAACTTCTTCTCCAATCACTTCCGCAGAAATTTTGGTCTGCTGCAGTGCCTCTTTTTGTGAAAGAACACGAATCCAGTAAAATGTATCGTTGATCGAGAGGTCGAAAAGACGAATATTGAATTGCTGAGGATATCGATTACGAACCTGTTGTTTCAGAAAGTCCAGCATTTCCTTGTTATCAACGGCGTCAGATCCACCTCCCGAAGAACGTGGTTCATCCCACCAATGACCCTGCTCTGGCAGTTCTCGGTAGTTGACCACGAATTCTCGCTCCTTCAGGAACTTCTGGAACATTCTTGGATGCAACGGGGGGACTGTACGGTCCTCTGCTCCCTGAGTAATCACCACGGGCAGATGCTGGAGGTTTTCCAGAAAGTACAAATTGTTGGAATCCTGCATCACGCGATTCCGAACATTCAACAAGTCTGGAGCAGCAAACATCTGGCTTTTCTGCATCGTGAATGGGGAGTAGTGCTGAAAGCCCGTCCACCCAGCCTGGGGTGCCAATGCCGCAAAACGTGAAGGATCGTGCAGGCCAATGTGCCAGACTCCCTGCCCCCCCATTGAACTACCTGCTAAATAAACACGATCTGGGTCGATAGGGTATTCTTTCATCACTTCTTCAAACACTTCTTCAAAGTCGAGACGTCCCCAGTCCTGCCAATCAAAACCATAGGGCCTGCGGTTTGTGGGAGTGATCACAAACGCCCAATCCTTGCTGGAATATTGACCCGCCAAATGGATTGCTTCCACTCCCGCCCCGTGTAGTGAAAAGATCACTGCATATTCTTGCTTTGGATCATAGGGTTCCGGATAACGGATGCCGTAGTATTGAACAGAACCATCTAAGCTGGAAAGAAACGTTTGTTTCAGTGGTTCAGTACGAGACTTGCGATTCAATTTGATTGGAATTCGTGAAAGCTCTTCTTGCTTGCTGTCCCTGAGGGTTAGCTCAACAGTAATGAAAGATTCAGAAAATCCAGATAATTCAATTTTCAAAGGAATCTTAATGACACCCAATGGTGGAATTGGTGGGACGTCATAGATTTTCTCTTTCAGAACTGGGCTGGAATCCAGTTCAATTTTGAGGTCTCGTAACCAACGTTTAGTTGTGTTCAAGATGGGTACAGCCAACAAGACTCTCTTTTCCTCCAGATCCAACAGATCGGGCTGGGTTACATCCTCTAGAAAGAGAGCCTTCAGTTCGGTAGGTTCGATCTGAAAGCGAAAGGATCTCTTATGCTTTCCAGCAAACTTAACAAGGATCCGGTTAATGCCCTTGTGTAAAGGTACGGCTGTCCGCTGATAGTTCGCATAGTAAGGTTCTCCTTGGTATCCTCGGCCGTTGACATAAAATCCACCAACCTGCTGAGAACTCACCAGAGCGACCTGATCTGAATCCGCTTGGATTTCCGTATACGCATAGCCCATATTCAAAAGGCCCACCCCACCCAAACGGGTATAAGAAGCATTCCAATCAATCTCCTCATAATTGATTTCAATTCGATCAGAGTCTACAGAGACCTCCTCCCACTTCAGGATTCCTTGATCCGCATACTCCGAATAAAACACTTGAGAATCATGGGGAATAATATTTTCCTCACCTCCATATTTGAGTAGGTGATCGGTTCCACCATCTCTTGGAGCCGCCA
>CAJXNF010000341.1 GCA_913056375.1 uncultured Pseudomonadota bacterium
CCCATGAACTTTCTGGTGGGATGCAGAAAAGAGCCGCTTTATGCCAAGCTTTGATTCATCAACCTCAGACGCTTTTGCTGGATGAACCCCTTGGCAAGTTAGATGCGATGACTCGTGAAAATATTCGAGGAGATTTGCAGAGGCTTTGGCTCGATAAAAAACCAACTGTGGTGATGGTGACGCATAGCATTGAAGAAGCTGTGCAGATGTCAACTCGGGTCTATCTGATCAGTCCACGTCCTGGAAAAATCGATAAAGTCGTTGATATTGAAATGGACTACCCAAGAAACCTCGCTGTCAAACAGGATCCAAGATTTATTCAGTATCTTGCGGACATACACTCTGTCTTTCACAGCTACGGGGTGCTATGAGTGGAAAAGCCTTGAAGCGACTTGTTCGTTGGATCTCTGAATCATGGATGATGTTTGCCTTCTTCGCTTGCTTCTTCCTGTTCTGGGAGTGGTCAATTGATTGGTTTGAGGTTCCACAATACATCCTCAATAAGCCCTCAGAAATCATTACGAACTCTGCAGCCGACCTCCCCCGTCTGATGCAATACACCTATATCACTGGTTTGGAAACTGTTCTGGGATTTGTGGTGGCCATCTGCCTGGCGATTCCCATTGGAGTCGCGATTACTTTTTCGAATATTCTGCGCAGAACTTTGTATCCATTCCTCGTCAGCGTGGAAATGGTTCCTAAGATTGCTTTTGCTCCTTTATTCATTTCCTGGTTGGGCTTTGGCCTGCTCCCCAAAGTCATTATTGTTTTTTTGGTATGCTTCTTCCCAATTGTTTTGAATGCGATTCTGGCCTTTGGCTCTTTGAGTCAGGAATTGGATCGGTTTTCCCAAATCACTGGTGCCTCTCAAATCAAGATTTTCCTCAAGATTCGCATCCCCTTTGCTCTGCCCCAATGTTTTGTGGGCATCAAGTATGCTGCCATCAATGCGACTGTTGGGGCCGCCATTGCAGAATTCATCGGAAGTGACCAAGGCCTCGGCTTCTACATTCAAATTGTTACTGGCAATATGAGACCTGATCTAGCTTTCGCGGGAATATTTCTTTTGACCCTTTTGGGACTGGGCCTTTTTGGGATTGTTACTCTCGTTGAGCGGCTGATGATTCCATGGCATATTTCACAAAGGAGAGGCTAACACATGAGCTTTCCGGAAGACTTCTTACACATCTGCCAAGATGACTTCTCAGGAATTTTGAGAGGAAAAACTCTTTGTCATCCCTCTGAACAACCAATTCAAGACTGTAAAACAGGTTGGATTCCAAGCAACGCACTGATTACTTTCTTTGGTGCTCTAACCCCTTTACCAGACGTAGAAATTGGTGATCTACAATTTGTTCCAGCTCTAGAAAAACCAATCAGCATTCAAAGTGAGGATGGACTGATAAACAGCCGATTGCTCTTTGGTAAATTTCTTAACCTGGATGGTTCACCGTGGGGTTCTTGTACCAGAAGCATTTTGGAGGATGCCCTTCATCAACTTCGAACAAACTATGAACTGGAACTCGAAATCGGTATTGAGCTGGAATTTTATCTATTGGACAACTCGCGTAGCTATTTGAATGCTTACTCTCTTGAATCCTTTATTGAGGAAGAAACATTCCTTGCCGAGTACGCAGAATTACTGATTAGCTCTGGTGTGGGATTGAAGTCCATTCACTCTGAGAATGGTACTTCACAATACGAGTTGGCGATCAATCGCAATTCTCCAATGGAAGCCGCGGATCAACTGGTGCTGAGTAAAGCGATTGGACAGATTCTCGCCACCAAGCGAAAACGGAACTTATCATTTTCACCGATTGTTGATCAAGCGAAGGTAGGCAGCGGCCTGCACATTCATTTTTCGTTACGCAAGTTGAATGGACAACCCTGTAATCTCGGAGCTAACGGGAAGGTTTCTGAACTCGCAGGGGCTTTCCTAAATGGATTGCTTGGTCATCTGGGAGGCCTGCTCGCTTTCACCTCACCCAGTGTAATCTCGCCGATGCGCTATAAACCACCCCGCTGGACCGCCTACTACAACAATTTTGCAGTGGCTGACCGAAAGGCAGCAATTCGACTGACAGAGATCGGGGAAGGCGATCAGGCAACTCATTTCGAAATGAGAACAGCCGATGCCAGCGCGAATGCCTATCTCATGCTGGCTGGGATGATTCACGCTGGAATGCTGGGATTGGCAAAAAACATCACGGAAGTCCCGATTGTACCCACATCCAGCGCTCAAAAGAACCAACATCCCAATATCCACCGATTGCCTGAAACGCTGGAGGATTGTCTTCACCAACTTGAGCACGATGTAGACTTCATCAAGAAATTCGACCAAGGATTCTTGCGTAGCTATCTAGCCGTCAAGCACTATGAAGTTCGTCTTCTTCATGGAAGAAGTGAGGCAGAGTTGATTCAACTTCACACCAAACACTATTGAACTATGGATTATTCCCAATTGAAAAAAGACCTTGAGGGTCTGTACATCACAATTCCGACGTTGTTCAACGATCCCGACATGAGCATCAATGAAGACGGAATCCGCCAACACATCTCTTTCTTGAGGAGTAACGGAATCAATCGACAAAATGCGGTATTACTGGCCGGGGGCGCAGCAGGGGATTTTTCAACAATGAGTTTTGAGGAGCGAGTTCGAGTAGCCAGAATTGTCAAAGAAGCTGCTGGAGACGTCCCTGTCGCAGTGGGAGCTCAGACTACCAGCACCATGGAATTACAGCGACTGGCCCAGGCAGCTGAAGAAATTGGAGCTTCATTCATCCAGGTTTCCTGCCCGTTTTACTTCAACCATACTCAGGATGATTTTTACGAACACATCTTGGCTGTCAGTCGCTCAGCAAAGATTGGACTGATTATCTACAACACCTTCTGGACAAGTGCTGAGGTCTCTTTTGGGATGGTGGAGCGATTGATTGAAATTCCACAAGTTGTTGGTCTCAAATGGGCTACAAAAAGATCTGTTGCGATGGAGTTTGAGGATGTGGTTCAGACCTTCTCCTCTAAATTGACAGTGATTGACAATGACCTCCTGTTTCCGATCAGTCATATGTTGGGAGCAAAGGCTTTCGAAGTTCATCTCTGTAATCACTGGCCTGAGTGGGGTGTCAAGTTGTTGGCTACTTTGGAAGCGGGTGACTACAAACAAGTGGAACTGGACATGATTAAAGAGGCTTTGCCCTACTATCGACTCTGGAAAAAAATAGAACAGACATACACAGTAGGAGATGGCTTTGTCGATAAGCTTTGTATGGAACTGATCGGGCTCCCTTCCAGTCGTTGCCGTCCGCCCACAAGGGATATCCGTGAACAATACCGTGAAGAAGCACGCCAAATGTTGATTCAATGTGGAACCCCCAGAGTGATTGCTGCATGAAAGTTTACTCTTATCAAAAGCTTGATGAGCAACAGCAAGAACGATTGCTAAGAATTCAAGGAGTGGAACAAGCCAGTTTTTTCCAAGGAAATGAAAACGAGACTAATCCTCCTGTGGATTTTATCGACTCCTCTATTTGCTTTGGGAATCCACCAGCAGAGTGGCTGAAGCATGCTGATCAGATGAAGTGGATTCAATTAATATCAGTCGGTTTTGGAGAGTACTTGCCATATGCCCAACTTATTCAGCAAAAGGATCTAAAGATCACAAATCTTAAGGGTTTCTTTGGCGTCCCTGTAGCCGAATCTATCTTGGGTGGGATTTTTTCGCTTTATCGCCAGTTGAATCAACTCGGAAAGCTACAAACTGAAAAAAAATGGGCTGGGGACGACTTGCGTGAATCACTGAGAACATTGATGGGAAGAA
>CAJXNF010000342.1 GCA_913056375.1 uncultured Pseudomonadota bacterium
GCTTGAGGTCATTCAGAGCTGCAATGTCATTACTTACCAAGGATTGCAGGAATGAGGCGGTCGAATTGCTCGACTCCGGTGAGACCTCGTTACTAAATGATTCCAGGCGTTCTTTTGAACTGGCTGTGGAAATCAGGTGAGATTGAAAAACACGCTTCATTTCGCTGAAGCCATTGTAGCCCATGTGCTTTGCGAAACGTACCAAGGAGGAAGGTTGAACCCCAGCCTGGTCTGCGATCACTTTGACGGATTCAACAGCCATTGCATTTGGGTTCTGAACCATAAAACGTGTAATACGCTGAAAACTTTTCTTCATCTTCGGAAACTGCTCGGTCACCTGCGTGATCAACCGTTCATAGGTATCAGGTAGCGGGAGGTTCGTCATCAGCATCCTTTGAAGATTGTTTTCATGTTGCTGTCAAATTTCTAAGCGAAGCAAATGAAATTGAAGAAAATTGAATTTTTGTTCAACAATTTATTAAAATAGACTTTTTGAGTCAATTAGCAAGAGGAGTCCTAATGAAAACGATTCGACTAACGATGGCCCAAGCACTGGTCCGCTATCTTGTCAACCAGCACACCATGATTGATGGCAAGAAGGAGCCCTTGTTTCCAGGGGTTTTTGCAATTTTTGGCCATGGCAATGTTACGTGTCTGGGTGAGGCTCTGGAATCAGTTCGCGATGTCATGCCCACGTGGCGGGGTCAGAATGAACAATCAATGGGTTTGGCTGCGGTTGCGTTTGCCAAGGCAAGCCGCCGACGTCAGATCATGGTAGCCACCTCCTCAATTGGCCCTGGCTGTACAAATTTTCTGACAGCTGCCGGTACGGCCCACTCGAATCGGTTGCCTGTTCTGTTCCTCTCTGGAGATACCTTCTCTAATCGGTTACCTGATCCGGTCCTTCAGCAAGTTGAACATTTCCAAGATCCAACATTGACTGTCGCGGATGCCTTCAAGTCTTGTACAAGATTCTGGGATCGAATTACTCATCCAGCACAGTTGATGGTCTCCCTCCCACAAGCAGTAGCGACAATGATGGATCCGGCTACTTCTGGCCCAGCCTTCATTGCCCTACCCCAGGATATCCAAGCAGTTGCTTACGATTATCCCGAGGTGTTCTTTGAGGAGAAGATTCACCGAAGCCCACGACCTCGGCCCGATCAGGATAGCATTGCGGAGGCAGCAGCAATCTTGAAGTCAGCCCAAAAACCGATGATTGTTGCTGGCGGAGGGGTATTTTACTCAGGTGCAGTCGCTACTCTGACCAGTTTTGCAGAAAAACACGGTATCCCAGTGACAGAGACAATCGCTGGTCGATCACAGATGCTGCATGACCATAAACTGAATGCTGGACCACTCGGTGTGATCGGTTCAAGCTCTGCAAATGCACTTGCTGCTGAGGCCGATGTCGTTCTTGCTGTGGGAACCCGTCTGCAAGATTTCACCACGGGTTCCTGGTCTGTCTTTGGTAATGAGTCAATGCAGTTGATTGCGATCAACGCAGCCAGCTTCGACGCTCACAAGCACCGGGCGCTCTCCGTAGTTGGCGATGCTAAGGTTGGCTTGGAAGATCTAAGCAGTGCGCTGGGTAATTGGGCAGGCAGTCCAGCTTGGATCGAAACGGCACAGGGGCATTATGCAGAGTGGAACCGGACAGTAGATCAGCATTCTGGACCATCAGATGCTGTTCCTCCAAGCTACGGGCAAGTCGTTGGTGCCATCAACAGAAACTGTGATAGCACTGACTTGGCACTGACTGCTGCAGGTGGATTACCAGGCGAGCTTTGCAAAAACTGGAAGACACGCTCAATTGGTACTTTTGACTGTGAGTTTGGCTTTTCTTGTATGGGATATGAAATCGCAGGTGGTTGGGGGGCCAAAATGGCAGACCCATCCCGAGACGTCATCGTCTTCGTTGGCGATGGATCTTACTTGATGTTGAACAGTGACATTTACAGCACTGTGCTGACAGGACACAAGATGATCGTCATCGTCTGTGACAACGGAGGCTTCTCTGTGATCAATCGCTTACAAAATTTCAAGGGAAGCGCTTCTTTCAACAATCTCTTACAGGACTGTAAAGTAGAGAACCTACAAGGGGTTGATTTCGTACAGCACGCCACCAGCATGGGAGCCCTTGGTGAGCAAGTAGAGAGCATTGTGGAGCTAGAGGCTGCATTTAAACGTGCGAAAGCAGCCGATCGCACTTATGTCATCTGCATCAAAACCCAGCCATCACAATGGACGCCAGGAGATGCTTGGTGGGATGTCGGAGTCCCAGAAGTGAGTGATCGTGAAGAGGTTCGTCAAGCAAGGTCAGACCATTCCGAGGGCCAGAAACGTCAACGCTTGGGCGTGTAAAATAGAAAGGAAGAATTTTAATGAAGACACTAGGAATCGGACTGATCGGTTCCGGATTTATGGGGCGCTGCCATGTCAACGCCTACAATTCGATTGCCAGCATCTTTAAAGTCTCTCAAAAACCGGTCCTGAAGATGCTCGCTGATGCGTCCCCTGAACTAGCCAGTCAACAAGCAAAGGCTCTACAATTTGAACAGAGCACTGCCGATTGGCAGGAGTTGGTGCAACATCCTGAAGTTGATGTCGTTGATATCACGGCTCCAAACCATTTGCACCATCCAATCGCAATCGCTGCGATGAACTTGGGTAAGCCCGTTTACTGTGAGAAGCCACTGGCTTGCACACTTGCTGAAGCCCAAGAGATGGCTAATTTGGCCAGGTCAAAGCAGATCCCGACACTTGTTGGGTATAACTATCTGCAGAACCCCCTCATGAGAACCGCCCGAGAGATTGTTCAGAGTGGCGAAATCGGGGAACCGATTGCTTTCAGAGGAGTACATGCAGAAGACTACATGGCTAATCCCCTCTCACCATACACCACTCGACTGGATGCTTCTCAGGGAGGAGGGGTACTGTATGACTTGGGAAGTCATATCATCTCCCTAGCTCGCTACGTTGCGGGACCAATTCAAGAAGTTTTGGGAAATCTGACGACTGTCGTTCCCGAAAGACCAAGTGGAGATACGACCCGCCTGGTTCATGTTGATGACCAAACCCACTGCCTGGTGAGATTTGAGAACGGCTGTGTTGGTACACTAGAGGCTAGTTGGATGGCCTGGGGGCGGAAGATGTACCTTGCTTTTGAGCTGACCTGTACGAAAGGGACGCTTGTCTTCAATCAGGAACAGTTCAATGAGTTGAGACTGTATGATGCCAACCAGAAAGCGGGTCGGGATGGTTTTAAAACATTGCTTTCGGGACCAGACCACCCTCACTACAGTGCTTTCTGCCCTGCACCTGGGCATCAGCTTGGCTTCAATGAACTCAAGGTGATTGAGCTGCTACAACTGCTACGAGCACTGGAAGGTGGGGATGCCTGCTGGCCTGATTTCACCGAAGCTTTTGAAATTCAAAAAGTGTTGGAAGCGGTCAAGCTTTCATCAGAAGAGGTAAGGTGGTGTTCCCCACAGTCAATGATTACAAATTGATTGTCGTTCTTGCATGCTCTTACCCCATAGCAGCAACGCTTTCAAAACCAATGGCCGACTTTTTTGGGCGGAGGAAGGCACTTCTTATCCTAGGAGTTGTTTCTTTTATCCAGTTGAGTCTGTTTCTCTTTTGCAAGCCCGATCTGGTCCAGACGTTCATGGCATTGTTTTGCAGGTCAATTTTATCGACTGGCCTAATGATTTGTTATCTTTTCATTAATGAATCTTTCCCCACCAATATCAGAGCAATTTCATTCGGAATAATTCTGTTCACGACCGATTTTGCTTTGGTTTCGGCGCCATATC
>CAJXNF010000343.1 GCA_913056375.1 uncultured Pseudomonadota bacterium
CAGCCAGAGAAGTCGCAAGCCACAAAAGCAACAAGATGAAGCCAGACCTCATTCCGCAATACCGCCCGGCGCTTGCTCGGCCAACTGATCCTTAGCCACCCCCATTAGCCGGGCAAACAAATTAGCCATTACTGCCACCTGCACCCCTTAGCCACAACCTCAATGCATCCTCCTATCTTATGGGGCGTGAGGTCTTGAGCGTGGACCTCTATTCAGCCCGGCTGGCTCATCCGGAAATGGCCTGTGCAGACACTGAGTGCATGATTGTCCGCTATGCGAATGGGGGACTGGCCAATCTCTTTATTTCCTGGGCGGCTGACCTGCAAACGCACAGCCTGAACGGGAACGACCGGGAGCATATTGACATCTTTTACCTGATCACGGATCAAGGCCTAGAACTCTCGGCTTACCTGACACGTTCAAACAATCAACAAATAGAGCAATCCAGATCACTCTTTCTGCCGAAGAAGGTCTACCAAGGTTTGAAGGCCGAACCGTCGCAGATCAGTTTTGAGGAGCAGCTCCAAAATAATCCTGACCTATCGCGCAAGAGAGATTTTCGGGTATCGATCCGGAGCAATAAGGGATACCAAGATTTGATGTTCGAAGAGGGTGAGATCATTGAGATCTATGTAAAAGTCAACAAGCCCGGTTACTTCTACATCGTCGGACATACCTTTGCTGGAGAGGAGCCTTTTTCGTATCTGCTGGAATTGCAGGAAGAAGCGGATCCACCACGGAGCTTTGTTCAATTTGTCAATGCGGATGACGTCAATCGGTGGATGAGCTTGGGAGAGTTTGAAATTTACCCACCGCTGGGGTTGGAGCATCTTCAGGTGATCGCTTCAAAAGAAGACTTGGTTCAGCGCTTGCCCGAATATCATTTTGATGCAGGATCAGAATTTTATCTGGTTGGCAAAGATCCCACAGATGGTCTGGCCAAAACCCGAGCAGCAAAGCGTCCAAAAAAGAAAAGCCCTGAAAATTACAGCGCAGAAGCCTTGCTCACTTATACTTCTGTACCACAGTAAGTCTCAGAGGGGATTTCCTGATTTTATTCCAGAGGTGTTGCACAGAATCCACCGGAGGCTTGGGCTCCTGAGCCAAAAGCCAGTGGAGGAGGCGCTTGGAAGGGGTCAATCGGAGCACTGAAGAGCAAGTCGAGAAACAGCAACCCGAATAGTCCGAGCAGCAGCACACCGATAGCGTGGGAACGTTGGAGAGTCATCTCTTCTCCTCAAGCAAGTGGTTGCGTAGTCGGACACCAAGCAGGGATCCGGCAAAGGCAGCGATGAACCAGACCCAGCCATGCAGGCTACCGGTTGAGATACCACTGAAAAATGCGCCAACGTTGCAGCCATAGGCTAGGCGTGACGCATACCCCATCAGCAGAGCAGCTAGAGCACCAACGATCCAAAGCCGGGTGGGCAAAGAAACCTGAGCAGCTAACGGTCCCTTCCAACGAGCAGCAATTCCAGCCCCTAACAATAAGCCGAAGTCTGTCACTGATGTGATGTCCAGCATCAGGCTCTGAGTCAAACGCTCGGCGTTGCCGGCACCACTCCAAAAAGCAAAGCCCGCTAGTTCCATCCCCGACCAGTGTGCCAGCTTGGCACCCCATAAGCCCAGCCCATAAACCACTCCCCAGGGCTGTCCAGCCACCAACAGGTTGAGCACCGCCAATCCTGCCAGGCACAAAGCAGCAATCCAGAGTCGACGCGGCAGGGTACGCTCTGTCACGGGCATCCACTGTCGGAACCACCAGCCCAGTCCGGTCAGGATGGCCAGGGTCAGCAGGATGGCACCGGAGGTTCCCAGCCAATCGCTCAATGCGATGGGAGGCAACTGGCCCAGGGCATGCCACTCCGGCAGGTGCAGGGTTCCAAGGAAACTCCCGGCAATGAAGAAGGGCAGGGCCCAGAGACCCATCAGGTTGCCGCTGCCAGCGTTGACCAGGGTCCCGGAACCACAGCCCAGCACGACCTGCATTGCAGCCCCGAAGACAAAGGCCCCGAAGATCATCGCAACCCCCACTGGAGCCGTGGCTCCTATCAATTCACCCGCCGCTATTTCCAGTAGAAAGAGACTGGGCAGGGCCGTCAGCCCGATGGCCAGCAGTTGAGCCTGCAAGCCGTGGGTGTTGCGCTGTAGGATCGCTTGCCGCCAGGGACCTGCAAAACCAAAGCGCAGACCCTCCAGAGTGATGCCGAAGCCCAGCCCGATGGCCAGCAGTAGGCCCTGCCGGAGTCCAGCATAGATCGCCAGTACTAGGACCAGTAGCGTAGTTCCTATTCCAAGTAGGATACGGAGTCGCCGTTGACCTACATCATTGTTGGAGTCAGCAGCAGTTGTGGTGGTAGAACTCATCAGATTCATTGACTCAGAAGGTATTGGCAAACCACTGCTTGGTAGAAATCCAAGCCCACTGCAGACGATTGGGGACGTTGTCCATGGGAAGATTTGCAGTAGACCATTCGACTAATGATTCGGGATATAGCTTAACATTCTGCTTGCCAGCAATTTCACTGAGCACAAACCAGTTGGTTGCTGCCCAGTGTCCTGTATTGCAGAAGGAAACAGTGATTTCAGCCTGGCCGAGCTTATTCTCCTGCACCAGATTCTGCAGTCGTTCCGGGGATTCGAGCAAGGGACCACCGGAGTGAAACCAGCGCTCGTTATCAAAAGCCACGGCTCCAGCGATGGTTCCAGGCTTGCTGGCGGCTGGATGCCAACTCAGGCCTGTGAAAAAGGAGTCGGGTCGGGCATCTAGTACCTCGACTCCAGGCTTGTTGAGGTAGGCTTCGACCTCAGCTGTCTGTGCCAGCCAGTGAGGTTGGATTTGGGCAGGAAAGTCACTTGGCAGTGGAGTTTCCAACTCCGTCGAGATCGGTAGACCCGCCTGTTTCCAGGCCTGGAAGCCACCATTGAGGATTGCCAGGTTGGTCAATCCAGCGGTCTTGAGAGACCAGTAGACACGAGCTGCTGCGCCAAAGTCACTGTAGGAATCCCCACGGTGTACGACGACGACAGGGGTATCAGCCTCCGCCCCAAGTGCCTGGACGAGCCAGGTCAGCTTGTCCTGGGTAATGAACTTGCCAGGATTGTCGGGTTGCCCACGCCAAGTCGCATAGGGGGAAGAGATCGCACCGGGGATGTGCCCAGCATTGTAGGAGGCTTCCGGTTCCTTGGCATCTAGGGCCCGGATGTCAACGACAGTTGCGGCAAAGGGATCTTCTTCGAGAAGTTCATGCAACTCGTCTACGGAGAGGAGAGGCTTCCAGTGGGAAAGTTCACTGGCGAAAGTCACACTGGTAATCAAGGTGAGCAGTCCGATGAGCAAAAGACGCAGTTTCATCAGTTTTCTCCTGGAGAGAAGTTGGCAAAACAGGGCAAAATGATGGCCCAGAACATCAGCAAATGTGGAGAAGCGTTCCCCAGTGGGGAACGTTCTCGGTCAACGAAAACAACAGGCGAGAAGCGTTTTGGAGAGGAACCTGCGGGAGGCTCTAGAGCAAACGCGCTCGCGAAAAATTCAGTGAATGATCAGAATCGGGAAACGAATCAGGAATGCGTGAACAGGGTGTTCAGCAACAGCAGGTAGGGCAGCAACAGCAGGGAGTAACAGAGGCAACGACGGCAGCAGTCAGGGAAGTCTGGGAAAGGCTCGAACGCCTGAAGTGGGAAAGCGGTATATGGAATGAAGAGTTCATCTTTCTATCTGATTTAAAAAATTTTTTGGAGAAATTGGCGCTGGGGCCAGGAGTGCGGCTAGGCCGCTGCGAAGAGGGCCTGTATCAACAACAGGTCAA
>CAJXNF010000344.1 GCA_913056375.1 uncultured Pseudomonadota bacterium
GGCCACTGACGTTCCACTAAGAGCTGGGTCAGGGTGCACGCCCAAGCCAGGAAGCACAGTGATTCGTAGAGATTGCTAATCGGGAAATGGCCTGATTGCCACCAACGCAGCACCAGCTGGGCGGTCAGGAGCAGATTGGCAAGGCCTAGGAGAGAGCGCACACCACTGGAGCTGCGGCCATTGGACAAAGCCCAAAAACTCCACGGCAGAGCCGTGAGCAGTAGAGCAAACGCAGCCAAGCCCAACACCAACACTGGTTCTGAGACGATTGACTGCAAATCGAGACCCCCCATAGCAGACAACGAACAGCAAGAGTGACCTAATTCTGCCGGGGAGGATCACCCGATGGCTGGTTCAGAGGTGAATTCAGTCAAGACACGAAGGAACCAAAGTCACTACGGTCCTACCTTCAACGCCCGACGTGCGGGTCCACATGTGCGCCTCTGAGAGGCGTTCCGGACTGTGCCGTTTCCGACGCGCTCAAAGCAAAGACGTCTGCCACTACTACTGACCTCTACAAGCAAGAGACAACAAAACGAGAAACTGTCACCATTCAACACGAGATACTGATTAGAAAAAGAAGAATGCGAAGCTCTGTGCCCTCTCGGAACCGAGTGCGCAGAATAGAGGTTGGTTTCACTGGCTGATAGATGAAGCTCAATTTGCCTCAGAAGCTCCAGAGCCTGAAAATAGTTTCCGCCGTTTCCAATTTTCTAGAGAAACCGGACCTCAACAATGTTTACGGGGTAGGAGCAAGTCTCCAGGGATCTGAGATGTCGCGACAGATGGGACGACATCTTATTGACAATCCTCGCTTTAGAGCACTCGTCGAAGAAAAATGGCGGCCACCTGTTGTTCAACTCGGCGAACTTCTAGCCATGCCACAAGGTAGCTTGGGACATTCTTATGCTCAGCAACTATCGTCGCAGGGGCTCGATCCAGCAAGCACCTTTGATCACTCTGAAATCAATTCATCGGCAAGTTATATCAAGCACCGATTGCGGGAAACACATGACATTATCCACGTTCTGACTGGCTTTGGAGTTGACGCAGCAGGTGAAATGGGTGTTCAAGCATTTGGACTGGCTCAAAACCGACACCCAATCGCTGTCCTTCTGATTCTTGGCTCGCTTCTTAAGGCAATCCAGGAAGATATTGATTTGACACCCATTCTCAGGGCAATCAGCAAGGGCTTTCAACTCGGTATGTCTGCACAAACAGCAGTGGCATTTAAGATGGAGGAGGGGTGGGAGCGACCCATTGAAGACTGGAGAGAAGTTATCGGACTTCCACGAAACCCATAATCAACTTCATACCATTGATTGACTCATATTCAACAAAGATCGCTCAATACGTTGAAAACGCCGAAAAACAAGATAGGCCTTGCTAAAAACCCTTCCTCACAACCATGCTCACACACCCCCATACAAAAAATATTTTAGGTTCGAATTCTAAACATCCTTTCACATTGATTTTCAATACAGCTTCTTCACAGGCGGCCACTTTTAGACTGTAGAAGAATCACAATAAAAGCGAATACATACAACACTATTGCTAAAATATAAAACTCTCGAAAACCAACAACGAAAGCATTTTTTGCTGCAATGATTAAATCGTTTCGCTCATTGTCTGGCAATGAACTGGCAAAACGATAAGCTCCTCCAATTGTGCTAGCAGCATATGACTCGACTGAGTCCCCAAGACGAGTCAGGGTTTGATTCATGACTGCTACAAAACTGGACGAAAGGATCAACCCTGACAGGGCTATACCAGTGGAAAGGCCGTAACGCATAATCATTGCATTGAGAGAAGCCCCGAAGCTCCATTGATCGTCCTCGTACGATTCGAGAACCCCGTGAACCATGACCGCCGGTTCAACCCCTGCGCTTCCAGAGAGTACAAAGCCTAAAATTAAGACTAAGGGGTTTGGGTTGATTCCGGAAAAACCTATGAATCCGTAGCCAATTGAAGCAGAGACTAAACCCAACATTGCAAGGCGATAGGAACCAAATCGTTTACTCAGTGCCCCTGATGAAGAGCTGGCAACAATCCACATCAACGTCCCTGCTACAACAAGCAGTGCTGCCTTAAACGCAGATAAACCAACGACAAGCTGAAGGTATTGCATATTAAGAAAGATCATGCCCCCATACACCAACTGCACAATCCAATTGATACCTGTAGGGACAAGAAAGGATCGTTTACGTAATTGTTTTAGTCGAAACAATGGATACGGACAACGTTTTTCATGAATAATGAGAGTGATTAAAGTGATGACTGCAACGGATATCGAACCTATGGAGACAAAACGATTGTCTGAATGGTTCGTCAAACCAACCAAAAATAAAAGAGTACTCGTTCCAAATAAAGCTGTAAGTGCTGCTCCAATTTGGTCAAATGGACGCACTTGTCCTTTGTGACCTACTCGTTTAGGGATTTCAGAACATACAATCTGAATAGAAACCAAAAGCAATTTAGCAACAGATACCAGTGAGGCCCTCCAGGACAGTGTTGTAATCAAATAGCCGGCAAGCAGAGGACCGAGAAGACCTCCAATCGCCTGTGCGGCAGTAACAAGGCCAATGGCAGTACGACGTCGAGAGTCCTCAACAACCTGGTAAGCCAGTACAAGCGCTGAGGGCATGACGAGGGCACTTCCCAGCCCAGACAATGTCCGAAAGGCAATCAACGTATTAACGTCAAAAACCATCGAGGCTCCCACTGCTGACACTGTCAGAATTGAAAGGCCAATGACGAGAACACGTCGAAATCCGTAACGGCTTGCCCAATGCCCGCCAAACAGCATGAATGCAGACGCCGCTAGCGGTGTGCAATTCACAATCCAGGAGAGTTGTTCTGAACTCACCTCAAATGCTCTAGAAATCGGAGGCAAAGCAACACTGGCAACTGTGGTATTAATGGCGACTGCCACATAGGCCAACGCAAGTCCCCAAAAAGCAACAGGCATTTGAAGAATCGGTCTTTTCGATATTAGAAAACTCATTTGACAGTCGCAGACAACTGCAAAAGGGCAGATATAGCCTGGGAATATTTCAGCAATCCCGTCGTAGTCCACGCGAAGGAACGTGCACGGAAGCGAATTGAAGCTGCTTGCCAAAATAAATCATTCACGACCAACCTTGCCAACAGAGAGGCATTCATTTGATAACTAGATAACCTGCCAAAGATGGCCATTTCCACTGCATCAACAACTGTCGTACAGCAATTTTGCCTTGATACATGATAAGTGAGAAGTTTATGAGCATATTTTTGATAATGCAAAAGCCTTCGGTAAGAATAATCTTTAATAAAAACTGTGTGTGTAGGCTCACCTCGTAGATCAAGATCGTCTTTATAAGAGGATCGCCAGCGAGCTGGCATTCGATAATGCTGGTCCATGCGAATTGCCCGTTTCATATTTGAAACACTACTTTTATTTGGATCAAGATGAGCCAAATCACTTTTTGGACAAAAGCTGACATAAACGTCCGGGCCACACTCTAAGGATGCGTGATGAGCTGTAGGACCAAATTCAGCTCGACGAGGTGATAATGCTGAAGTAAAAAAATTCCATAACTCTGCTATATAGGAATAGGGAACGATCTGTTCGTTCTCCGTGAGCCAAATTCGAATTTTGATTGGGACTGGATGTCCTTCGTCTCCTATCAGGGGACCAGCATCATCTATCGTCACTGAAGCCTTCGTGAAGGCCGGTACCGCTGCATTGGTCAAGCGACCTCGACGAAGAACAACACGGAAGCATGAAATCGAAAACACAAGTAATAGTATGGATAGAAACAAG
>CAJXNF010000345.1 GCA_913056375.1 uncultured Pseudomonadota bacterium
ATTTTTTGTTGGGTTTCCAATTCACCAACCACTCCACAAACTTTACCATGGAAGAAATCTACGATCATAGTATTGACCAGCAGAGTCAGGTTGTGATGATCTTTAATCGTTGGAAACCTGCAGGAGAAAAGTCATTCTTTCTTCAGAGTGGCATTGCTCACCGCAAGCAGTATGAGGAAACTGTCTTCAGGCGGGATCGCTATCAAGGAGACAAACTAGTTGCTTACGGCCGATTTGGAAGTGTCAAGCTTGTCTGGCCGGAGTGGGCAGTTAATCTGGGCTTCGGGTGGCATTGGCGCTCAGATCTTGGATTTAGCGGGGGTGTGGGTTATGGACTTCTTTGGAGTGAGCGTCCAAAAATGACGATTGATTCCACTTATGATTGGTTTGTCACCGAAGCCGAGAATAAATACTTTCAAGCACAACAAGAACAAACTAGAGATAAACTCAATCAGCTAGCAATTTGGCCATTGTACTCAGCCAGTATTGGTTGGACATTTTAGACTCTCATGATGATTGAATGTGAATCACCTCAGTAGTCTTTGGATCCGAAGGTCAGCTTGGTTAATCGCAATAAGACCAAAAACTCTTGGAGCAGCGGTTGCCCCGGTCCTGATCGGTACTTCGATGGCCATTTCAGATGGACTGTTTCATCTGCTTTCGTGCCTCTTATGTTTGTTTGCCGCCATCCTGATTCAAATTGGCACCAATTTTTCGAATGACTACTATGACTTTTTCAAAGGTGCGGATACTTCTGAACGTCTCGGACCCAAGCGAGTAACACAATCAGGACTGCTGGAACCTGATGCAGTGAAGCAGTTGTTTGTAATTGTTTTTGGAATGGCTGTCCTCTGTGGCTTTTTTCTGGTTCTTAGAGGTGGTTGGGCAATTTTACTGATTGGACTGCTCTCAATTGCTTCGGGCATTCTTTATACAGGTGGACCCTTCCCTCTGGCGTATCATGGGTTAGGGGATATCTTCGTCCTGTTGTTTTTTGGTCCAATTGCAGTATCAGGAACCTATTATGTGCAAGCACTTCAGTGGAACGAGTTGACAATTTTAGCCGGCTTTATACCTGGATTGACCGCCACAGCTTTAATTGCAGTCAATAACCTTAGGGATGCTCCAACTGATACGAAAGTTGCGAAGCGAACCCTAGCTGTGCGATTTGGAGAGAATTTTGTTCGGAGAGAGATCCAATTCGCATTAATTTTGAGTGCAGTTTTACCAATTCTATTGGTTGTTAATCGACCCAGTCACTGGCCGGCTTTACTCAGTTTGTTGGCGTTGTGGCCCATACTTGGTGTGATCAAGATGGTCCTTTCTGGTACCAAAGGTAAAGAGTTGAATGTCGTTTTGGGGACTACTGGAAAAATTCTTTTAATTCAGTCACTTCTTTTTTCAGTAGGATGGGTAGTTGGTCCAGCTTTGCTTGATTAAATATTTCTCAACATTAGAGAAGAGAGGTCCTTCCAATCAATTGGGGATGGTTGGTTTTTCTTCGACCCCATTAGCATGTCTTGCAAATCTTCCACTTAGGAGTCCATGAATTTGATCAGGACTCTTCCAAGGCCATCCTCCGAATTGGGTTCGCCGATATTCCTCAAAAGTATCAACAATTTCTTGTCGTGAATTCATCACAAAGGGTCCATATTGCACAACTGATTCGCCAATGGGTCTGCCCTGAAGGAGGAGGAGCTTCGCAGGGCTATCACCATTGATAATCTTCAAGCTCTCTGACTGATTAATGTGGCCTACTTGATTGAGTTTTAACTGCTCACCTGCAACTCTAACGAATTTTCCTTCGTAAAGGTACAAGCTTCGGTTTACTCCATTCAGGACCTTTGGTAATTCCCATCGAGCTTGTTCGTCAAGAGAAATAACCCAAATTGCCACATCATTGGTTGCATCACTGGCCCAGGAGTCAGGGGTTGGTACTGGCCCTTTTTTGGTTCCAATACCCTTACAGTATTGAATCACCTGAATGCTGCGCCCTGCTTCATCTGTAAAAGTGCTTGTTGGAATTGTCTCAGCCCAGAGCATTTTAAAGTTGGGATCAACCATTTTTCGATGCTTAGGTAGATTGAGCCAGATCTGGAATAATTCCAAAGTATTACCTTGATTCTCTTCAAGGAGCGGAAACATCTCAGAGTGCTGAACGCCAGATCCAGCTGTCATCCACTGAACATCACCACCACCGTAACGGCCCGCAGCTCCCATCGAGTCAGCATGGTCCACCATTCCTCTCTGAACAACAGTCACTGTTTCAAAACCACGATGCGGGTGCGCGGGGAAACCAGGAATCTTATCTCCATGGTACATTCGCCAACCATCTTTGATGATAAAATCATTTCCGATCTGACGTCCTCTGAGTGAGGCTGCAGGCCCCCCTTTGCCGTTCCCTTTGGGATAAAAGTCCAAATGATGAACACAAAATAAAAATGGATCTCTGGTAGCCCAAGGAAAACCAAGATTTTCGATTGTTATTGTCGCCATTCACTTCTCTCTTCTAAATTTTTGGATGCCAGCAACGAACCCGATGTCGGGTGTTTTGGCCCTGCCAAGGAGGGTTGATTTCACATTGTTTATTTGCTTTTGTGCAGCGATCTCTGAATCGACATCCTATCAGGATCGACCCGGGTTGAGGCAGGGTCCCTGGCATTGGTTCAAAACTAATATTGGCTTTCCCAGGACGAGGCCGAGCCTGCTGAAGAGCAACGGTATAAGGATGTGCAGGGCTCTCCAATTGTTCAACCGGTAGATCTTCGACTACTTCTCCAGCATACATAATCACAACTCGGTCTGCGAGAAAGCCGACCACATCCAAATCATGTGAGATGAAAAGCAAGGCCATCTTCCGTTCACTTTGAAGATTTTTGATAAGCCTGAGTATCTGAGCTTGTGTGGTGACATCCAAAGCGGTCGTTGGCTCATCAGCGATCAATAAATCCGGCTCACATACGAGCGCCATGGCGATCATCACTCTCTGTCGCATACCCCCAGAGAACTGATGTGGATACCACTCTAGCTTGCTTTCAACATCACGAAGCCCTACTTGTCTCAAAAGGTCAGAAATTTTCTTTCTGCGGTCTTGATTTCCTAATGAAGAATGTTCCTTCAGCACTTCATCAAGTTGCTCATGAATCGTCAGTACAGGATTCAAGGCAGTCATTGGTTCCTGAAAGATCATCGCCATTTCTTTCCCGCGCAACTCGCGCCATCGTTTATTACCAGCCCTGGAAAGATTTTCACCTCTCCACAGGAGTTCTCCTCGATGTTCAGCAATTATTTTGTTCGAAAGCAGCCCCATCATTGACATAGCTGTCATCGATTTTCCGCATCCAGATTCTACAACAAGACCCACAGTTTCCTGCTCATTGAGTGTGATGTTGATCTTGTTAAGAACCTGGACCGGCCCTTTCTCAGTATTTAGGCTGAGGTTGTAGTCGCGAAGTCTCAACAAATTGGAACGATTTTCGGTTTCTTCCATTCAGAAATTTCAAAAGTTAATTTTTCCAAAGGTGAGTAAAAATTCAAAGTTTACTTTTGAACATGCATGACTGGCATATTTTGGCGCGAAAATTCAAATATGGTAGCTTTCAACTTACAGTCAGATTTTGGCGCGAATATTTGAATTTATTATACTTTTTAGCATGTAAGACTGGCGTATTTTAGCGCGAAAATTCAAATAGGTTAGATTTTAACCTAAAAACCTGTCGAATTATGGCGCGAAAATTCAAATTTTTCTCTACTTATATGAACTTTAGATGAAAATTAGTTTATGGATGGGTTTAG
>CAJXNF010000346.1 GCA_913056375.1 uncultured Pseudomonadota bacterium
GGTGTCACTCCTGGAATGGAAGGGGGAGTTTCGACAGAGATCATCGCCGGGGAGGGAATGATCCTAACCGCTGGAGCAATTGATGCCCATGTTCACTTCATCTCACCCAATCAGATTCCAGAGGCCTTCTATTCAGGAATCACAACACTGATTGGCGGAGGAACCGGACCAGCTACAGGTACCAAGGCTACCACTTGCACTCCCGGGGCCTGGAACATCCGTAAGATGTATGAAGCCATCGAGAGCTTTCCACTGAATTTTGGGTTTCTTGGGAAAGGAAACTCCTCGAGTCCAACTGGACTGAGAGAGCAGTTGGATGCCGGGGCTTTGGGA
Organism: uncultured Pseudomonadota bacterium; assembly: GCA_913056375.1. GTDB lineage: Bacteria > SAR324 > SAR324 > SAR324 > NAC60-12 > JCVI-SCAAA005. Next base: position 334 of record CAJXNF010000346.1, read on the forward strand.
TTAAAGTTACACGAGGATTGGGGGACCACCCCAGCGGCAATTGACCAATGTCTGAGTGTCGCTGAAGAATACGATGTGCAAGTTGCAATTCATACTGACACTCTCAATGAATGTGGTTTTGTCGAGGACACCATCGCTGCTTTCAAGGATCGAACAATCCACACCTATCACACGGAGGGCGCTGGAGGAGGCCACGCTCCAGATATCATGAAGTTGTGTGGTGAAGCAAACGTGCTCCCATCGTCTACAAACCCAACGATGCCCTACACTGTCAACACGATGGCTGAGCATCTCGACATGTTGATGGTCTGTCACCATCTTTCTCCCTCGATTCCAGAAGACGTTGCCTTCGCTGAATCCAGAATCCGAGCGGAGACTATTGCTGCCGAAGATATTCTCCATGATCTTGGAGCCTTCAGTATTCTCTCTTCTGATTCTCAGGCAATGGGACGTATTGGAGAGGTCATTTGCAGAACCTGGCAAACCGCCAGCAAGATGAAGCAGCAGCGAGGAGCTCTACCCGATGACAAAAGCGGCAACGACAACTTACGTATCCGCCGTTACGTTGCGAAATATACTATCAACCCAGCGCTGACTCATGGTGTTTCTCATGAGATCGGTTCTGTAGAAGTCGGCAAAATGGCCGATCTGGTGCTTTGGAGCCCAGCTTTCTTTGGGATCAAGCCCTCTCTGATCATCAAGGGTGGTTTCATTGCCGGTGCGCTGATGGGAGATGGAAACGCCTCAATCCCAACCCCAGAACCAAATTTCTATCGAGGGATGTTTGGATCTTACGGGCAAGCTACCAATGCGACTAGCGTTCACTTCGCCTCAAAAGCAGGTCTAAACAGCGGAGCCTTGCAGGGCCTCAACCGTCGTTGTGTTGCTGTGAGTGGTTGTCGTAACTTACGGAAGCAGGACCTGCCACTGAATAGTTACTTACCAAAAATGGAAATCAATCCAGAGACTTACGAGGTGCGTGCCGATGGGCAGCATCTTCATTGCGAGCCAGCAAAAGTGTTACCGCTGGCTCAGCGTTATTTTCTATTTTAACACCCCTGGGAGATCACATGATCATCGTTGAAGAAGTCCAGCCCGCTGGTTTGGGGGCTGTCATACATGATTGGGAAATCGACACTCTCACGCTTCCCTGGGAGGAGCGCTGTCGCAGTCATGGAAGACGAAAGACCGACCGAGGTCGAGAGTTTGCCTTGGCCCTGCCTTCAGGAAGCATCCTCCGACAAGGAGACCAACTTCTATTATCTTCAGAACGCTGCCAAGTTCAGGTTCAGGAAGCTCCAGAGCCTGTCTTGGTTTTACGTCCGCTAAGTCCTCCAGAGTGGGCTTGGCTCGCCTACCAAATTGGTAATCGTCACTTGCCACTGATGATCACGGATTTCGAACTGGTCTGCCCCCATGAACCTGCTGCAGAGCATCTCTTCCAGCAGCTGGGTATTAATTACGAAGTCAGTGAACGCCCCTTCACCCCAGCCATCCCGCAAAGTGGACACACCCACTAAAAGTGTTGGACTGGAGCAGTGGCTGAGTGTACTGCATCTGAGTGATAGCGCTTTGCCGATTGGAGCCTTCGCGTATTCCGAGGGTCTTGAGTCGGCAATTCAACTCAACGCTCTTCAAACTCCTGAAGACCTTGGTACTTGGTGGGAACTTTGGCGAACAGAGACCTTCCGCTGGCAGGAGGGTCCTGCTCTCTGTCAACTGATGCTGGCAATAAAGGGAGATGATTGGCAACACGTTCAAGTTCTCAATCAGGAACTGACCGCACTCAAGCCCGCAACTGTACTAAGGGATGGCAGCCATATCTTGGGAAAACGCTTGTTGACGACCTGTGCAGATCTCTATCCCGATCTTCCTGCAGATCGTCTAGAGGAGCTATTGCCAACACTCAACGTGCTGACAGTCCAAGCAACTTTGTTTGCAATCCAGAACCTCTCTGAAGATATAGCGCTGGCAAGCTTCGCCTTTGGTCGCTTGAATCAATCGCTTTCCGCTGCGCTGCGCTTGTTTGCACTAGGTCAGCAAGCCGGACAAGTTCTACTTCAAGAGCAGTTGCAATTGATTCCAAAAACCGTGAATGAAATCATTGAGGATTCCAATTCACCATTACGCTCATTCACCCCTAGAGTTGATCTGCTGCAAATGAAACACTCCGGTCTTTACACTCGTCTGTTTCGCTCTTGAATAAACCCTAAGCACTTCGGAGAAAACCATGAAAAAAGTTGTTAAAATCGGCATCGGTGGACCTGTCGGATCAGGTAAAACCGCGTTACTGGATCGCCTCTGTAAGGCAATGCGTGACCACTACCGAATGGCGGTTGTCACCAATGATATTTTCACTCGCGAAGATATGGAATTTTTGATTCGCAGTGAGGCTTTATCGGAGGATCGGATTTATGGAGTACAAACAGGGGGCTGTCCGCACACCGCAATTCGAGAGGATGCTTCACTAAATTTTGAGGCGATTGATCAAGCCTTGAGTGATCACCCAGACCTGGAACTAATCTTCGTCGAGAGTGGTGGGGACAACCTGGCTGCGAGTTTCAGCCCAGAGCTCGTTGATGCGTCCATCTATGTGATCGATGTCTCTGGAGGCGACAAGGTCCCTCGTAAAGGAGGCCCAGGCGTTACTCGTTCGGACTTATTGATCATCAACAAAATTGATGTTGCACCACTGGTCGGCGCCTCTCTGGAAGTAATGGACCGAGACTCCAAAAAGATGCGAGGTGAACGTCCTTTTGTCTTCACAAACCTCAAAGACAAAACAGGACTCGACACAGTCATTCGTTGGATTCAAACCGAAGTATTGCTGGAGAGTGAGCCCAACTCCATCGCTGTCTGATGCATTCAAAACTTAACTTAACTTTCGGGTATCGCCGCGGTCAAACTCGACTGATCGATGTTCAGGCCGATAGTGTTTTCAAAGTGACCAGACCCGTATCGCTTCCTGACGGTTCAGGGTTACAGTTGATTTTGATGAGTCCTGCTCCGGGCATCTTCGGTGGAGACTTGTGGGAGATCAATATTCATGCGGAACCTGGCACACAAGTTCATTTGACGACGCAGGGAGCTCTTCGAATACATCCCTCTCAGAATGATGATATCGCTAAGCAAAAGTTACGTTACACTTTACAAGCTGAATCCAATCTCACGATTTACAGTGATCCAGTAATTCCTTTTGCAGCCTCTCAATTCAACCAGCAGACTGTATTGGAGATAGAAGCTGGCGCTCAGCTTGGCTTTTGGGAAGCCTACATGGCAGGTCGTCTGGCTCATGGGGAAGCCTGGTGTTTTCAACTCCTGCAGAGTGAAACAAAGTTTTTTGCTGGCAGCGAGTTGCACTATCTGGATCGCTCCCGAATCTGTCCAACTGAACAAAGTTTTAGCAATCCATTCCAGCTAGGTCACTATCCGATCTGGGGAAGTGCTCTGGCATTTGTGCC
>CAJXNF010000347.1 GCA_913056375.1 uncultured Pseudomonadota bacterium
AAGTTCTCAAGAAATTGACCTAAATCATAACTATCTTATCATAGATTTTACCTTTTAAAAAAGATTCAAAATAGGCAATACTGAATGAAAATCTCAATTATCATTCCCTGTTATAATGAAATCTCAACTATTGAGAATGTTATCCGTGAAGTTCAGTCTACTGATTCTACCTTCGATATAATTATTGTGGACGATTTCTCTACAGATGGCACGAGAATTCTACTTCAAGAAATTCAATCAGAATTGAAATTTTCACTTCTTCTTCATGAATTCAATCAAGGTAAGGGTGCAGCTTTACGGACTGGATTCAAAGAAGCTACTGGGGATATTATTGTTATACAGGATGCAGATCTAGAGTATTCCCCCGAAGAGATTCCGAGACTTACTAAATTAATTATCGATGGGGATGCTGATGTAGTCTATGGATCAAGATTCAGAGGTGGGGACGCAGCAAGGGTTTTATACTACTGGCACAGATTAGGAAACCTTGTTCTGACGGAACTATCTAATATGTTTACAAACTTAAATCTTACTGACATGGAAACATGCTATAAAGCTTTTCATAGAGATGTAATTAAATCAATTACTATTGAAGAAAATCGATTTGGATTTGAACCTGAAATTACAGCAAAAATTTCAAAAATAAGGCCGAGACTTAGAATTTATGAAGTGGGTATTTCCTACCGTGGTAGAACTTATGAAGAAGGAAAAAAAAATTGGCTGGAAGGATGGATTTAGGGCAATTTACGCAATTTTGAAATATAACCTTTTTCGGTAGTTTTTATACACCCTCTAAATGTTGATTTCTTTCTGAAATCCCCAGGACTAGAAATTACTCTCTACCGAGCCCCTTTGATAATCATCGAGATTACATCCTCTTTAGTAACATCAGTGGAACGGCAAATTTCCACAATTTCACCATTTTTCAGAATCGCAATGCGATCACAAAAATCAAAGACATCATGAATGTCATGACTGATTAGGAAGATCCCCACGTCTTGCTTTTTGAGCTGATTGATCAATTCCCCAACCCGGCGAGTCTCCTCAATCCCCAAGGCTGCCGTTGGTTCATCCATTACCAAAACCTTGGCCTTGTTGTATATCGCTCTACCAATCGCAATCGCCTGACGTTGTCCCCCAGATAAGAAATCCACTGGAACAGTGTAGGACTCAATCCGGATTTTCAGTTCTTGAAGCACTCGCTTCGCTTCTTCTCGCATCGAGTTGTTTTTTAAGAAGAAGTACCGACTTTTCTCATTGCCTAGAAAGAAGTTTGCCGTCACATCAAGATTTCCTGCAAGTGCCAAATCTTGATAGATCGTTTCAATACCCAGATTCCGAGCCACTTTGGGCCCAGCAAGATCTACCGGAGACTTATTGATCAAGATAGTCCCAGAATCCTTTCGAATTGCTCCAGAGAGGATCTTGATCAGGGTCGACTTACCTGGCACCGTTGTGTCCAACAATACCAACCACCTCATTTTTTTTGAGGTTAATGCTCACATTCTTCAGGGCCTGAACGCCGTTGAAACTCTTATAGATGTTGTTCATCTCTACAATGTAGTCTGCCTGTTCCATCTTCAGACCTGCCTGGTTGATTTACTGAATCGGTCAAAGGCTACCGCTAGAATCAGGATGATTCCAATGATGATTTGCTGAATATACGAAGAAACATTGAGCAGGACGAGCCCATTTTGCAGAACTCCAAACAGAATGGCTCCAATGATCGTTCCCAGAATATTCCCAGTACCACCAAACAGACTCGTCCCTCCAACAACTACCGCTGCAATCACTGTCAACTCGTAGCCCATCCCAGCTACTGCCTCCGCAGAGTTAAGCCTAGCTGACAAGATGAAGGCCGAGAGTCCAACAAAAAAGCCCGTGATGATATAAGTACTGGTGATGATCAGGTCCGTGTTGATACCTGCCAAACGAGCAGCTTCAGGATTGCCACCTACTGAGTAAATGTGGCGTCCATAAACCGTATAGCGCAACACGATATGGCAGAGGATGATGAACACGAGAAAGATGATCACAGGAATCGGTACTTCACCGATTTTCCCTTGTCCAATCCAGCGATAGGCATCATCAAAACCACTGATTGGACCTCCATCGGACACAATCAAGGCGGCTCCCCGATATGCTGAGAGTCCACCAAGAGTTACCACAAAAGCGGGCACTCTAAGCTTGGTGATGCACAGCCCGTTCAGTGCGCCGGCAAGCAAACCAATGCCTACTGATCCGATCAGGGCCCAGTACCAGGGATTTACAAGATCCGCGTTGGCTCCTACAGAAAACCTCTCTACTAGCCCCCCCTTGGCGATCACCGCTCCGACTAAACCACACAAGGCCAGCAGAGAACCGACTGATAAATCAATACCTCGTACGATGATTACGAAGGTCATACCCAAGGCAATCAGGCCTGCAATGGAAATCTGACGCATCACATTGAAGATATTCAACGGATGCAGAAATCTTGGGTGCAACAGCGAAAAGACGAGGACCAGCAGGATCAAAAAGATGAGAGGAGAGAACAACCCTACGTAGTAGAGAAGGTTTTTTCGATTACCGAGCATGTTGTGGAATCAAAGAAGGGAAGAGGGATCTCGAACAAGATCCCCCCAGATAGTTGGAAAACTACTTCACTTCGCCAATTCGTTCGGCGTTGCTTTGGTAGTTATCAGAGGTGATAGTGATAGGATTGAGAAAAATCACCCGGTTGTAGGCTTTCATCTCACTACGTAAGTCATTCACCAGTAGGTTCAAAGCGGTCTTGCTTTGACCACCAGGAAACTGCTCCACTGTGGCCATCAAGGAGCCATCACGTACTGCAGCAATCGCTTCTGGAAGGGCATCAAAGCCAAGAATTTGAACATCAATTCCACGTGCCTTCACAGCTTCCATCGCACCCAATGCCATATCGTCGTTAGCAGCATTGATCACATCTGGAGCATTGCCTAGACCCGTCAGAATGTTCTCTGTAACCGACATCCCCTGATCTCGGGACCAGTTAGCGGTCTGCTCAGCAACAATCTTGTACTTGCTGTTTCCGTCAAGAATGTTGTGCAAGCCTCTGTTCCGGTCAATTGCTGGAGATGCACCAGGCTGTCCCTGCAAGTTGACGATGGTCGCTCCATTCGGGAAGCGCTCCATGATTAGCCGAGCCTGAGCCTCGCCACCCTTGACGTTATCTGCGCCCACGTGTGCATAGATTCCTGGTACACCACCGACGTAGCGGTCTACCGTAACTACCGGAATCCCGTTGTCGATTGCCTGCTGCAGCGCAGGAGCCATCGCATTGACGTCAATTGGGCTGATTAGAATTCCGTCCACTCCCTGAATAATTGCTGATTCCACATCAGCGGTCTGCTTGGGCACCTTGTTCTGTCCATCCGCTGCAATGAGCTTGATTCCACCAATTCGCTTAGCTTCCTCATCCAATTGCTTTTGCATGTGCACAAAGAAGGGGAATTCCATGCTGGGCAAAGAAGTCATGATCACTAAATCCTTGGCAAATACTGCACTCGCTAGGTACAGCATAGAGGCCACAGTCAGCATCAGTTTGCAGAACATTCGGTTGAGTTTCATCGAAACCTCCTCAAAAATTGATTGTAAGAAAAGGGGGAGGCTAACGACCTCCACAACCTTTGCTGCGAACGTATATATCAAGTCTTTCCGGGGAGCAAGCAGATTCGATTATCGTCTGTCAAAATCTTTAAAATTTGATTTATCAGGATACTCTGAAGTCAGATAGCAATTCAGTTGTACAGAGG
>CAJXNF010000348.1 GCA_913056375.1 uncultured Pseudomonadota bacterium
TGGCCAGGAAAAATCCAGCCAGTTTACGGCAATCACCGAGCCAACAAGCATACTCCCGACTGTCCCACATAAGCTCCCTTCACGGGTTTTCTTCGGACTGATTCCAGGAGCAAGAGGAGTTTTGCCAAATTTGCGTCCACCAAAATAAGCGAGACTATCCGTGAGCACAATCACAACAAGTAACAAACATAGATTCAATTCCCCATGGGGGAGATCCTTGATCAATGTAATGTGTGGGAAGCTCCAACCAACCCAAAACAGCCCAAATAAAACCCAACCCAAAGAATGTAGTTCTTCCAATTGCTGCTTGCGGGAGAACACCATTTCATTCAGAATCCAGCCACCGGCAACCAAGATCAACATGGCATTCAGAGCACCAATCCCTCCCAAAAGTGGGCTGATACTCAGTAAAAAAGCGGAGTATAGCCAGCCTCGCAGATTCAAGTGAACTTTTTGTTGGGAGAGCATAGCTCGATATTCCTGCATTCCGAGTATGACGACCACCAAAACCAGCAGACCAACCCATTGGGTAGTACCATAGGCCAGCGAGAGGATTGCCACTAACACCATCACCATACCACTGAGCAATCTCTGCGTTAGGTTGGAAGACCACCAAGTGGTTGGGCTCTCTTCAGGCATGCAGTTTTAATTTCAAATAGGAAATGTTAGGCAGAGACAGGAGTGATATCACCCATCCTGCGTTGCCGCAGTTGGTAGGCTTGCAAGGCTTTGTGAAAATCTTCTTTCGTAAAATCAGGCCAGAGAACTTCAGTGTAGTAAAACTCTGCGTAGGCTGCCTGCCAGATTAGAAAATTGGAAAGTCTTTGTTCTCCGCTTGTACGAATGATCAGATCCGGATCGGGCAGACCAGAAGTGTACAAATGTTGATGGATGGCCTCTTCATTAATTTCTCCAGCTTGTAGTTCTCCATCTTCAATTTTTCGGGCCATTTGCTGCATCGCTCTGACTAGTTCCGCTCGTCCGCCGTAGTTGAGAGCAAGATTCCGTGTTAGGACAGTATTGCTCTGAGTCACATTCAAAGCGTTTTCTAGTGGTTTGTGAAGAAATTCAGGAAGGCGTGTGGTATCCCCAGAGATCCGCATACTTACATTATTTTCTAGCATCGTTCCGAGTTCCTTCTGCAGATATTCGTGAAGCAACTCCATTAGAACATTGACCTCTTGGCGAGGGCGAACCCAATTTTCTGTGGAAAAGGCATAAAGAGTGAGGACCTGCAATCCAAGTTCCGCTGCTGTTTCAACAACGGCCCGCACTGCACGAACTGCATTGCGATGTCCTTGGAATCTAGGAATCAATCGCTGCTGGGCCCAACGCCCGTTGCCATCCATGATAATGCCAACATGTTGGGGAAGCCGGGTAAGATCCAATTGAGAAGGGGATGGAGGCGATGGCATCTGAACTTATGAGCAAGCTATGGGGGACTTGATCCGAGGAAAATTGAGTTGCAAACGCTAAGTCAGGCCAAGTCCCAACGCAAGATTTTTGTTGATTTGAAAGGAAGTTAACTAAGCCAAAACAGACCCAAAGCAGACCGGTTTCTACCCCGACCTTCAAACCACATGGAATAGTGACTGAATTTCGCAAAATTCTACTGATCCAACTCCGCCGATTGGGGGATGTGCTGATGACCACGCCGGCAATCCGTCAGCTTCACCAAGCCATGCCTGATGCTGAAATCACCTTTCTGACTGAAGCTCCGTCTGAACAACTCTTACAATACAATCCGCACTTGAGCGAGGTCTGGTTACTTCCAAGGAAAATGACTTGGGGAGAGAGCTTCAACTTCCTAAAACAACTTCGTCAAATGCGTTTTGACTGCGTGATCGATTTCTTTGGTAACCCCAGAAGTGCTTTCATCAGTAGACTTAGCGGGGCTCCCACCAGGGTTGGCTTTGATTTTCGAGGAAGAGCCTGGCACTACACTCACGCTGTTCCTCTCCAGAATGGGGTCGGCTACGCAACTTCCCATAAACTCCAACTACTGGAAGCTTTAGGATTGACGGTCGATACAAAAGATCTCTTACCCGAATTTCCAATTAGCGTGGAGGAGAGAGTTTTTGCGATGGGTTTGCTGGAACAATTAGGAGTGCAGCCAGATGACAGAGTCGTTTCCATCTCCCCGGTTTCTCGCCAACCTTACAAGCGATGGCCATTGGAAAACTTCGCTCAACTCGCAGATTGGCTGATTGAACAGTATGGAGTAAAAATCCTGTTCGTCTACGGCCCTGGCGAGCAGGAGTTTGTGGATACGGTACGAAGACAGATGCACTACGAAGCCCTTCCAAATTATGATCCACCCAACCTAGCTCAGACTCGGGCTCTTTTTGAACAAGTGATCCTGCACATTGGTAACGATAACGGGCCAAGGCATTTTGCGGTGGCTGCGGACATTCCAACGGTAGCAATTTTCGGAAGGCCATTGGCTATGAATTGGACTCCACCCAACCAAAACAGACATTTAAGTTTTGAATTCGATCCCGGTTGCAAGACTCAGTGTGATTACCCAAATTGTCAGTTGGAGTGTTTGAATACTCCCCTAATGATCGTACAAGAAGCGATCGCGAAGTCTTTGAAAGGTTCGGATTAAATTTCTGAAAAATAGATCTACAACAAATGACGCTAAAAAGGCTTTGCGTTGACCAGACTCGAACCAAGCCAGCACAACTCAATTTTCTCAGCAAGTTGTTGGAGAGAACACAGCAATTGTGTAGAAACACCTTGCTGAACCAGAGGGGTTTGAGTTTTAAGTGCTGCAGATACTGAAGGATCTGTTGGACACTGGGCCCAACTTTCCAATGAACAGGAAAGCTGATCCCTGGCCAGCGCCTGCACTTGCAGCCAAAACCCCAGATCCTCTTGCTGCTCAACTTGGTTGAAAACAACACGAACTTGACGTGCTTCCCAATCTTCCTGAAGTGTTTTTGCAATGTTAGGATGATGGGCTGAAATTAGCTGGAGGACGTCCCTCATCGTGACTGCGGGTACAGAGTTGATTGGTCGGAACAGAAAATTCCGTATCTGATTGAGCAAATCGCGATCCTTGGAAAGGTAATGCAGTAATCGGCGATAAATTGTTTGCCTGAGAAATTCCAGTAGATTCAGCACAGATGGAGATTCTGGTCTGGTGATCAGCAGTCCGGTTTGAGAAGCATTGAAAAAATCTAGGGTCAAGGCGTTACAGCCAGCGCTTAGATCCAAGAGGATGATTTCAGCGGGAAGTTGATGTAGTTCAACAAGCAACCGCCGCCGATCCATTACATTCAGATCGGCCATGAAGGGAGTCGCTCCCTCCCCAGGAAGAAACTTTAAATTTGGATGAAAGGTAGGTACCAGCAGGTTTGTCAGTGAGTCGGAACGATCTTGTAAAAATTCCCCCAACCCCGGATTGTTATTTTTCAGTCCCAAATAGTTATGAAGGTTGGCTCCACCAAAGTCTAAATCAGCAACGATTACTTGATGACCCAATTTTGCAAGGGAAAAACCGAGATTTGCTGTGATTACGCTCTTGCCGACCCCACCTTTGCCACTAGCAATCGGGATGATTAATTTCACAATCCCTGTTCTCTGGAAAAAGTTGCTGATTGCTGCAATGATATAGTGTTGATTTCTGAGAAACCACCATTCAAACAGGTCATATGAACGCAACTCCAGCCAATCAGAAAACCGCCACAATTATTCCGATTGCGGGGGGCAAGGGAGGAGTGGGCAAAAGCCTGATTGCCGCAAACCTGGCTATTGTGCTG
>CAJXNF010000349.1 GCA_913056375.1 uncultured Pseudomonadota bacterium
GAATCTGCTGGGCACCATGAGTAGTGGAAACCCGCCTTCTCTGTGGCTGTAACGGATAGGAAGTCGCAACGGCTTCCGCATTGGGACAGTCGTAGGCCTACTGGGAGCTTTACTAAACATCTATGCGATTCAGTCCGAAAGCTTCACCCTTTTCTGTTTGGGCAGCTACCTAATCGGCTGTCTCCTTGGTTTTGGGCAACTTTATCGATTTGCCGCCATTGAGGTGACTCCAGAAGAGCACAAGGCAAGAGCCGTCTCTCTGGTGCTGTTTGGTGGGATTTTTTCTGGAATTCTTGGACCTGGGATTGCCTTCCTGACCAAGGATTGGGTAGAAGGGGCACCTTTCATGGGAAGCTATCAGTCCCTGATCGGCCTGTACATCCTGGTTTTTTTGCTGTTGCAGCTGGTGGATCTACCAAAACCCACTGCCAGTGAGCAACAACCCCGAACACGTCCATTCTGGGAGATCATGCGTCAGACCTCTTGGAAAATCAGTGTCCTCAGTGCTGCCCTGGGTTATGCAGCAATGGCCTTGATCATGACTGCAACCCCACTCTCCATGCAGGCGCATCAGCACTCTTTCTCTGCATCAGCCTTTGTCATTCAGTGGCATGTGATCGCCATGTTCATGCCTTCTTTTTTCACAGGAAATCTGATTCAGCGCTTTGGCGGGAAAAACATCATGCTGATGGGAATTGCGCTGAATCTACTTTGTATCTTGATCAACACGCAGGGGCAGTTCTTTCTGTCCTACTGGTCTGCTCTGATTTTGTTGGGAGTGGGTTGGAATTTCATGTTCATTGCGGGAACAACACTGCTGACAGAAACTTATCGGCCCGAGGAGAAGGCACTCGTACAGGGAGTCAATGACGTACTGGTATTTGGTTCAGCTGCGAGTGGTTCGCTACTGGCGGGAATCTTACAAAATCAAATTGGCTGGGAGTCACTCAACATGGTTGTAGCTCCTCCCCTACTTTTGTTAGCTGGCTGGCTGCTCTGGCGGAAGCGCAACAGAGGCATATTGATTCAACAACCCATTCATTGAAAGGCGAGATCAATCTAGTGGGCCTCGTTGGTCTTGATCGAAAGATAGAAGTCATAGACACACATTACAAAGGCAGTCAAACTGATCAATCCCAGATCAAGCCGGGGCACTTTGTAAACCAAAATCCCAATGAAAATGCCCAGCGCCACAATGCTCGAAAGGGCCAAGACAAAACGCATCTGTTCACTCCCCGCTAGAAGATTCACCCCGCACAGTTGCTTCCAACCAGCGCGCAGTTCGTAAGAGACGGGCTTCTCCTGCTGGAGGTCCAACCAGTTGGACTCCCAACGGCATTCCCGAGGTCGATTGAAACAGTGGGACGCTCAGCACCGGCATTCCACAGAGATTCCACAAGTCCTGAAAACGAGTTGATTCCTCAGGATCGTCAAGACGTGGCGCAGTTCCCAAGGTCGCAGGCACAACGAAAGCGTCACAGCGCTGGAGGATTTCTTCCAGCCCAGAACGCAAGACCTTGATCCAATCCAAGGCTTCCAGATATCCCTTGGCTCGTATCTCCGCACCTTCGGCCAGCAGCTGCTGTAGAGCCTCACTCAATCCATCCTTGCCTCGATTCCAGTAGTGTCGCAAGGTTCGAGAAAGCTCTGCCTTGATGATTAGATCGTGTGCAGTCAGGCCCTCTTCGAAGAGTGGGGGCAACACAACACGGAACGCTTGATCACCTAGCACTTCTTCAAATTCTGCGAGTGCTGCCTGCGTCTCCTCATCAGCTTGAGCAAAAGGCAACTCCAGAAAAGCAATGGTCGGCTTGACTGGAACATTGCTCAGACAGGTCTCTAACAAGCGTGGCGCAGTATTCAAATTTGTGCTGGGATCTTGATCATCATAGCCATAGAGCACATCTCCTAGCAGCGCCAAGTCAGCCAGTGAACGCCCCAGCAAGCCAACTACATCCAGGGTTGGCACGAGTGGCAGAATACCTCGCCTAGAAATGCTGCCATGACTCGGTTGCATTCCATAAATTCCACAATAGGCAGCCGGTCGCAGAACTGAGCCACAGGATTCCAAGCCGACTCCCATTGGCGCCAGACCTGCTGCAATTGCAGCAGCAGCACCACTTGCTGAGTTTCCAGGGCGATGTTCCGCACTCATTGGATGCACAGTCTCTGGCGGAGTAATGACCCCAAGCTCAGAGATTGTCGTTTTCCCCAACAAGACAGCCCCATTATCCTTCAGACGCTCAGCAACTGCAGAACCCTTGGATCCTTGTTTTACTGTATCAAGTTTTGTCCCGTTGGTCGTCGGCTGCTGCTGGGTTTCAATCAAATCAGACAACACAATCGGCAACCCGTGCAGTGGTCCCACCGGTCGACCACTCAAACGAAACATGTCTAGAGCTTGAGCGGTTTCTAAAACCAGCTTGGGCTCAATTGAGGTGAAGGCCTTTAACTTTGGCTCCACTCTCCCTGTCCCTTGCAGGACTAACTCACAAACCTCCTGAACCTTCTGCCCTCCTGCCTGAAGGTTACGAACCAATTCCAGGGTATCAATACCCTGGAAAAGCGTGGGGGCCGCCTCACTTGCCATAGAAGGCATTTGGCAGGTAGAAGACAATATCTGGGAAGACGTAGATCATGAACATGGAAATGAACACCATCACCAGGAAGGGCATACAGCCCTTAAAGATCTCCGTCAACTTGACGTGTGGCGGCGCAATTCCCTTGAGATAATAGGCCGACATCGCCATCGGTGGTGTGAGGAAAGAAGTCTGCAAGTTGAGCGCAACCAGAATTCCAAAGAATATTGGATCGATCCCAAACTGTGGGAGTAGTGGCAAGAAGATCGGAACGAAGATGATGATGATCTCCGACCATTCTAGTGGCCACCCCAGCAGGAAGATGATCAACTGCGCCAATAACAGGAAGGTTACTGGTGACAGATCCAGATGCTCAACAAACTCTGAAATGATCTGTTCTCCGCCAAGATAAGAGAAGACCGAGGAGAAAGTATACGATCCAACAAAAAGCCAACAGACCATCGCTGTGGTCCGCATTGTCAGGTAAACGGACTCCCGCAACCGTTGCCAAGTCAATGCCCGATAGGCAACTGCCAGCAATAGTCCACCCATTGCTCCTACAGATGCTGCTTCCGAAGGTGTTGCCAAACCACCCAGAATCGAACCAAGCACCGCCAGAATCAGAGCAGCCAAAGGTAGGAAAGAGGTTAATAACATCCAGATTACCTTCAACACAGGAATATCTGGAACTTCATCCTTGCTTGGCTTTGGTGCAAATTCTGGTTGAATAACTGAGCGTCCCACCACATAGACTAGGTAGAGACCCGCCAACATGAAACCAGGGAGTAGCGCCCCTGCGTAGAGACGCACAATTGAAGTTCCGGAGGCTGCTGCATAGACGATCAGCATGATCGAAGGAGGAATCAGGATCCCCAGCGTCCCTCCTGCGCAGATGATTCCAGACGCAAAGCTAGTGTTGTAGCGAGCCTTGAGCATCGCCGGGTAAGCTAACAACCCCATCAGGGTTACCACTGCACCCACGATCCCGGTAGCTGTTGCGAACAACGCACAGGTAATCAGAGCTGCGATTCCCATCGAACCAGGGAGGTTTTTCGCAGAAATGTTCAGCGTGTAGAAGAGACGATCGACAATGTTTGCTCGCTCTACGATGTAGCCCATGAAGAGGAAGAGTGGCACTGCCGTCAAAACCTCATTCGACATCACCGTGTAC
>CAJXNF010000350.1 GCA_913056375.1 uncultured Pseudomonadota bacterium
CTGAAAAAAGAGTTTGCTTGCATAATTGGATTAGTTATTTGCGGCAGCTATGTTTTGAGAAGTCAGGATTCAACGAATCGTCCCCTGAGAGCAAACATCCCTCGAGGTCTTTTCTGCAAGAACAGAATGATCAGTACAAGTACAATGATTTTTGCTGCGACTGCACCAGCAAAAGGCTCCAAAAGCTTATTGGCCAAGCCGAGGCTCATAGCACCAAAAACAGTTCCCCAGAGATTACCAACTCCTCCAAATACGACGACCATGAAGGAGTCGATAATGTAAGATTGCCCCAAATTCGGTCCAACATTAGTTAGTTGGCTGAGAGCTACACCCGCAATTCCAGCGATACCTGAGCCTAAGCCAAAGGTGAGAGCGTCTACTCGGTCTGTTCTAATTCCCATCGCGCTTGCCATCTGCCGGTTTTGAGTGACGGCACGCATTTCTAGACCAAAGTGACTTCTTTTCAAAAGAACGAATAGAGTCAGCAAGACAAATGGGACAAAGAGAATGATCGTCAAACGATTGTAGGTGATTGCAAGAAGAGGATTGATTTCTAGGATTCCCTGCATCCAACTTGGCGTCACCACGTTTTGGTTGAGGGGGCCGAAAATACTCCTGACAGCTTGTTGGAGAAAAAGACTCACTCCAAAAGTTGCTAGTAGTGTTTCGAGAGGCCTCCCGTAGAGTAACCGGATGACAGTGCGCTCAAGAATAATCCCTACAGTACCTGCGACGAGAAAAGCTGCTGGAATAGAGATGAAAAGTGAGTACTCCACAAGGTTCGGCAGTGCCTTCTGGATAACATAGGTCGTGTAGGCACCCAGCATGATCATCTCACCATGAGCCATATTGATCACGCCCATTACACCAAAGGTGACAGCTAGGCCGATTGCTGCTAACAGCAACACAGACCCCAAACTTACCCCAAAAAATAACGTCTCAACTCCGCCATAGATATCTTCCCAAAACTCAATTTGCTTCAGAGTTGCTGTTATTTTTTCTCGGATATCTAACTCAGGTTCATTCCAATTACCTGAGGGATCCTTCTGTAGTAGCTCGGTCAGAAGATTCCTGACGTCTGGGTCAAGAGATCCACTCAAGAGTGTGACAGATTGGCGGCGAATCTCTGAGTCTGGATGCTTCAGTTGAAGGGTGGCTAAGCTAAACCGTAGAACTTCACGAACAGATTCCACCTTTTCATCGGCTAGTGCTTGTTGAAGGAGGGGCAAAATTTCTTCCGCTTGGCCATCTCGTAGCTTACGAGCAGCTTCACTCCTTGCCTTAGGATCCGGATCGGAGAGAGCTAGGCGGGCTAGGGCGTTACGTAGTGTAGAACGAATTTTGTTGTTGACACGAATGCGATTGAGTTGACGAGAGGACACCTCCTTAGCTAATTCAGAACCTGAAAAAATGTCGTAAAGGGTGTAATCATTTCGGCTGCCTACCGCTCTCACCAATTGTTTGTCACTCTTTCGTTGATACAATTCGTTTGCAAGCATAGCCTCCAACAAGGGTTGGGCTCGCTGATCACTAGATTGGCCTAAAGCTATGACAGCTGTCTCTACGACGGAAAACTTTTTTTGAGTCAGTTGTTGTAGGATGTTTTCCCATTCTGATCCTTCCACACGAAGAACATGAGAAGAAAGAAGCAGAAGAATGAGAAAGGTGACCCGGGTCATCGGTTTGATAATTAGTAGTAGCGGTCATTGGGTATGACTGCTGGATTGGGGAGGGATGACTCATTGATCAGTCTGATCAGTGAGTCACTTTTTTGGTAATCAGTAGTTTTGGCCGGAGCACTTGCCGTTGCTGAGGTTGTAGTTCCCACAGGCAATGGGTGATGTCCAGTCAGCTACAATTGTCTTACTGTCTGGTAAGAAATCAGACCATGCATCACCAATGACTCCACCTGGAGTTTGCCAAACTGTTTCAAACTGACCGTCATCCTGAATTTCTCCAATCAAAACAGGTTTGGTCAAATGGTGATTGGTATTCATGACTGCTACCCCACCCGTGAGGTTCGGATAAGTAAGGCCGTACATCGCTTCACGAACTTCATCGACTGAAGTGGTTCCGGATTTCTCAACAGCGTTCGCCCACATGTTAAAGCCGATGTAGTGGGCTTCCATCGGGTCATTGGTGACACGCTTGGTGTTGCCAATAAAGCCGTGCCACTTATCAATAAACTCGTAGTTAATGTCTGCGTTCGCACTCATGAAATAGTTCCAGGCAGCCAAGTGGCCGACCAGTGGGGCTGTGTCGATGCCTGATAATTCCTCTTCTCCAACTGAGAAGGCTACAACAGGAATATCCTCTGCAGAGACTCCTTGATTTCCTAACTCTTTGTAGAAAGGTACGTTAGCATCTCCATTGATTGTTGAAACAACAGCGGTCTTTTTTCCCTCTGAACCAAAGCTTTTGATGTCAGAGACTATTGTCTGCCAGTCAGAGTGACCAAAAGGCGTGTAGTTGATCATAATATCGGCTTCCGCCACACCTTGATCCTTTAGGTATTGTTCAAGAATCTTATTGGGTGTTCTGGGGGAAACGTAGTCTGTTCCAGCCAGCACCCATCTTTCAACACCCAATTCATCCATCAAATAATTAACCGCTGGAATCGCTTGTTGGTTGGGTGCAGCACCAGTGTAGAAAACATTTTTGGAGGATTCTTCTCCCTCATATTGGACAGGGTAGAAGAGTAGACCATTCAATTCTTCAAAAACCGGAAGCACAGACTTTCTTGAGACGGAAGTCCAGCAACCGAACACTACGTCAACCTTTTCAACATCCAAAAGCTCTCGGGCTTTCTCAGCAAACAGGGGCCAGTCTGAAGCAGGGTCGACAACAACAGCTTCCAATTGTTTACCCAGCAGGCCACCTTTCTTGTTTTGCTCGTCAACGAGCATCAAGACGGTATCTTTTAAGGTTGTCTCGCTGATTGCCATCGTTCCCGAGAGCGAATGAAGTACGCCCACTTTGATGGTATCTGCAGCATTGGCTAAACCAACAACCAAACCTGTCAAACCTGTCAACAGCAGGTGTTTTGCAAACGAGGATTGTCTCTTCCAATTCATAATTACCTTGGGGGTGAAGGTTTAAAATCAAGGTGAATGCCTATTTAAAAGGCATAATCAAATTTGCAGTCAGAATGCCAGAAAATATTTAGAACAAAAATTCTTCTTAATTACTGAAATTATTATAAATGATTATTATATAATCAAATTATCCTCAAAAATAATTGGATATACGTGATTACTTATTAAATTTTTGATTAAAAATTATACATTAAATTAATTTCTTCGTTTACTATCGGCTTTTTCGTCGACAATTGAATCTTGTCGACCAAATTTTCAATATTTTTGATGTGATTGGATACTGATTCTGGTTGATTGGAATTTGTAAAATCTCCCAAAACTGATGAAAGTAAGTTTGTGTAACTGTCAATGTCATGTTTACAGGTTTCAAATGTTGCGGAAACTTGACTTAAATAGTGGGGTATGTGATCTTGCACAATTTCTGCATCTGGTGGGTTAGTGTATGTCTCCGAAAAGCCCCGAGTGCAGGAAATCACTGGAGTAAAGCAATCTTCTTAAAAAGTAGCATAAGGGTGGCTGAGCCCTCCCTGATAATACGGTGTCCAGAGAGCGTGGTTTATGGCTAGTGAGAAGCGCCAAATGGCACCCCAGACTTATGAATTACCTGATCCTTCCCAGTTTTTGGTACTGGACCCGGAAGAAGAGACTCTGGAT
>CAJXNF010000351.1 GCA_913056375.1 uncultured Pseudomonadota bacterium
CTGATCGGCGACTGGGTCCTGATTCACGTGGGCTTTGCGATGAGTCGTATTGATCCACAGGAGGCACAGCGAACCCTAGAACTACTCACCGAACTCGGTGAAATGCAGGATGAATGGCACGAAGCACAGACGTCTTTACAAGCCACCAACTAGGAGGGTCCGATGAAATACATTCAAGAATTTCGTGATCCTGAAAAGGCCAAGTTTCTCCTCCAAGGCATTGAACACCTGACACAACAACTCAACGCCACAGCTGAAAAACCAATCCGCCTGATGGAGGTGTGTGGTGGGCATACGCACACGATCTTCAAGTTTGGTCTGGAAGAATTACTGCCTAAGGGAATCGATCTGATTCATGGTCCAGGCTGCCCCGTCTGTGTGCTGCCAATGAACCGTGTTGACGACTGTGTGTCGATTGCAGAACGCGAAGATGTGATCCTGACAACCTTTGGTGACGCAATGCGGGTTCCTGGTTCTCGTAAGAGCCTGCTGCAGGCCAAGGCTGCTGGTCAAGACATCCGAATGGTCTATTCACCAATGGATGCTCTTCAGTTGGCACGGGATAATCCAGAGCGCAATGTGGTGTTCTTTGGACTCGGTTTCGAGACAACGATGCCTAGCACCGCTTTCACTGTGCTACAGGCTAAAGCAGAGCAGATCCCAAACTTTTTCCTGTTCTGTAATCACATCACGATCATCCCAACCTTGCGGGCAATTCTCGCTGATTCGGATCTACGCCTCGACGGTTTCATTGGGCCCGGTCACGTCAGCATGATTATTGGTACCGAAGGGTATGATTTCATCGCCTCTGAGCATCGCAAACCCTTTGTTGTTGCTGGTTTTGAACCCTTGGATATCCTGCAGTCGGTCTGGATGCTACTCAAACAATTTGAGGAACAACGCTGTGAGGTGGAGAATCAGTACCGCCGAGTTGTTCCTACCCAAGGCAACTTGGCCGCTCAACAGGCCATGGATCAAGTCTTCCAACTACGGGAACAATTCGAGTGGCGGGGCCTGGGTTCGATCCCTGAATCGGGGGTGGAGATGCGACCAGAATTTGCAGATTTTGATGCTGAGAAGGTCTTTGCCGTTCGGGATATTCCCGTTGTTGATCCTGCGGAATGTCAGTGTGGTGAGGTACTCAAGGGTCGACTCAAACCGTGGCAATGCCAGGTATTCGGGAAATCCTGCACACCCGACAACCCTATCGGGGCCTTGATGGTCTCTTCTGAGGGTGCCTGTGCCGCCTACTACAACTATGGTTCTCGCTGGCGTGAACAAGCCGAGGCAGAGGCAACCTTATGAGTGACGCCCGGGATACGATCACCCTGGCACATGGAGGTGGTGGACGCGCCACTCGTAGCTTGATTGAAGGAACAATCCTCCGACACTTCGGCAAACCTGATCCCAAGGGCTTGCAAGATCACGCAGAATTATCACCCCCACCAGGACATCGAATCGCCTTCACAACCGACAGCTTTGTTGTGCAACCACTCTTCTTTCCAGGGGGTGACATCGGCAAACTGGCGATCAATGGGACTGTGAATGACCTAGCTGTCAGTGGTGCAATTCCTCAGGTGTTGAGTTGCGGACTGATTCTCGAAGAAGGCCTTGAATTGTCAGTACTGGAACAGGTTATCGCTTCCATGGCTACTGCCGCAAACAAGGCTCAAGTCCAGATCGTCACGGGAGATATCAAGGTGGTGGAGAAAGGCGCGGCAGATCAGCTCTTCATCAATACGGCCGGAATTGGCTTTTTGCCAGAAAATCGAAACATCGCTTCATGGCGAGCTGAAGTTGGCGATGCTGTCTTGGTCAGTCATTTCCTCGGAGATCATGGCGCTGCCATCGTTGATGCACGGGGTGAGCTTTCCTTGCAAATTCCCGTAGAGAGCGACTGCCAGCCACTGAATGGATTGATCGCTGAGATGCTCGCAGTTTGCCCAGAGATTCATTGCCTGCGTGATGCCACTCGGGGAGGAGTCGCGACTGTTCTGAACGAATTTGCCCAAGATTCTGGGGTCTGCATTCGCCTCTGGGAACAACAGATTCCAGTTCGTGAAGTAGTTCAGGGAGTCTGCGAAATCCTTGGGCTGGATCCGCTCTACTTGGCCAATGAAGGAACTCTCGTCGCTGTCGTTCCTGCTGATCAGGCAGAGGTCGTACTAAGTGCCATGCGTGCTCACCCCGCTGGCCAGCACAGCTGCCAGATTGGAGTTGTCTCGGAATCTCCCAAGGGACGTGTCATTCTTCAGACTGCCTTTGGAGGAGAAAGGGTTGTCGATGTGCTCTACGGTGAACAGCTTCCACGAATCTGTTAGATGCATGAACTCAGCATCACTCAAAACCTGGTGGCCATTGTTGAAGGACACGCCCAAGGACAACGGGTCAAGAGGGTTACTCTGGAAATTGGCAAGCTGAGTGGCGTCATGGCTGAGGCAATCCGCTTCTGTTTTGAAGCTTGTGCCGAAAACACACTGCTTGCTGGAGCACAACTCGAAATTCTGGAACCAGAGGGTGAGGTTACCTGTCGCCGTTGTGGTCTCGAATTCACCGTGCAGCAACTTTACGAAGTCTGTGACTGCGGATCGGCCTCACTCGCCATTCGCTCTGGGGATCAACTCAACATCAAGGAAATGGAGCTTAGCTAATGTGTGAGACTTGTGGCTGTTCCGAAGGAGCAGCAGTGACGATGACTCATCTACAGGAGGGACGTTCACCAATCATGATTGATGGACTCCAAGCTCACTCTCACCCACATAGCCCTGCTGATGGTCACGAACACAGCCACCATCAGCATGAGCATGGCCATGAGCATCATAATCACACCCATGACCACATCCACGACGAGCAAGGCCGTGTCATCCCTTTAGGCACTCATTTGCTGGCTAAGAATGACCAACTTGCTGCCGAGAATCGTGCCTGGTTTGCAGAGCAAAGAATTTGTGTACTGAACTTGGTCAGCTCTCCTGGTTCGGGCAAAACCACACTCTTGGAAAAAACTCTATCCGATTTGCAGGGAGAACTACCGATCGCAGTAGTGGAAGGGGACCAAGCCACCCTGCACGACGCCGAACGAATTCGGGCAACTGGTTGTGAGGTGATCCAGATCAATACAGGCACGGGCTGTCATCTGGAAGCAGACATGCTACGTAGGGGAGTTGATCAGCTCCGATTGCAGGAAAGCAGTCTGCTCTTTGTGGAGAATGTGGGCAACCTGGTTTGCCCTGCCTTGTTTGATCTCGGCGAATGGGCCAAGGTCGTCATCCTCTCTGTCACGGAAGGAGAGGACAAACCGCTGAAATATCCACACATGTTCCGGGCTGCTCAATTGATGCTGCTGAACAAGGTCGATCTACTGCCCTACCTGCAATTTAATTTGGATCGCTGTCTAAAAGCAGCCTTGGAGATCAACCCTACTCTGAAGATTTTACAGGTCTCTGCGACAACAGGAGAGGGAATGGAGGAGTGGTACGATTGGATTCGACTGCAACAGGAAAATTTGCCAAAAATTGCTTCGGATCTCTCTTGATGAGAATTTCTACTTAGCGTCCTAAGGAAGCAACTTTTCCCCAATGCAGAACTATTCGAACTAGCTTTCCTTTGCCAGATGCTGTTCTCTCATTTTCTGAATAAAGTCTATTAAAAAAACTAAAAAGATTGAACCAAAAAACCCAACGATGCCCGCTAGGGCAAGAATGAGGGCTGCTCTTGGAGAATTGTTTGGCTCTGTTG
>CAJXNF010000352.1 GCA_913056375.1 uncultured Pseudomonadota bacterium
TATTGATAGTCTTCAGACTGGCGCCCAGACCGGTAGTTAGCAGAAGAATTCTCCACAATCTCTCCAAGAATGTCACTTTTACTCATACCCCTCCAAAAGGCTTGAGATGCCATGGTTTCATTGGCGACGATCGCATTTGGATGAGCATCCACAATTGAACCTAGAATTGTGGAGCCGCTCCGAGAGTTGCCTATGATTAGGCAAAATGAATTCAAATCACAATCATTGTTTTGATAATCAGCTACCCCCCTCTTTTCCCTCGCCAGAGGAAAAGAGCGCAGCTTATCAAAGCTATTACAAGAAAATCGAGCAACTTTACTCAGGCCAGAAAAATATAATTTTGAAACGATCTTTTTCAATAGATTCAGACATGCTGAAACTCTATTCATTTAATAAATTACCTTGAATTTTCAATGCTATCATGCCTGAGCCGCCGCATTTTTCTCCATCTGCGGCTTGCTCGAAACTGCATCACCGGCACTAACAAAACATCAAGAACGATACTGCTTCAGCCTTACTCAAGCGAGAGCTCTGGCACACGTTGAAGAAGGGCTTTAGTCAAGTCATCTCTTCGTTGATATAAATCCTGATACCAGTTAAGCCTGGCGATGGACTGCTGAGATTGAAGTCGGTGTGAACGAACCCAGTTCCTGGCATTCAATGCACATGCTTGCGCCAAATCTGGATTATCACCCCACAACTTCAATATTTCAGCAACTCTTTTGCCATCATTGACGACTTCTCCATTAAAACCAGACTCAATTACATTTCCATACACTGTTGGACTTGCAATGGATGCGACCGCATATCCCGAAGCTTCGACAAATTTCAAATCAGATTTCATTGAATTAAATTTATTCTTCAAAAGAGGCATTAATGCAACATGGCAATCAGCTAAAAGTTTCCTATATTTTGGATAGTCACAGGTAGGTGTGAAATGCTTGTGTTGAGTCACGAGAGAATGATAAAACTTTTCATCATGAACAATTTCAAACTCATAAAAGTTCTCATACTCGAGCAGCAAATCATTTATGTAAGGCATCCAAGTTTGCCAGTCAGCTTCACGGTTTAATGCACCAAAGAAAACCCTCAACCTCGAATGGGGTGGCTTGATCATCCATTTGTCAGACTTGATATCTGGAAGAGAATCAAGACAATTATTAAAGGCCCTCACTTCAGGGTTATGCCTTTTCATTGATGGCACAAGACTATCGGTACTCACTTGAACCGCGTGGACCCCACGAAAACTCAAATAATTATTATCTATTTGACTCTGGAAATGATCAGGATCATCATCAAACTCACTGATCAAAATATAGCCAGAATTAATTATTTTTTTAAGCTGTGGCAACGAACTTTCGGTGGACATTGTCTGCCTTTGCCAGATCATTATTTTGGGTACGCTTGGATCTATCGACCTTAATTGAAGACTAGTACTGCTTAATTCCAGGCTTACTCCTGGAAAGCTAGCGACACTTTTTAACGGTTGAATCATTCTGACCTCATTCATCCCCACCTGAGGCTTCAGCATCAAACCACTTATATAGATCGGGTTGACAGTCTTTTTTGAAGCGGTAATAACATACTGAATAGGCGCTGTACCTTCTAAAAATTGTTGAGTACTTAAGCCCATCTCTTTTAAACTTGGTTCCAGAAGTGCAACGAACTTCTTTGCCTTATCCAAATGAAAAATTCTCGGGCGGAGTGAAGTTACATTCAGCTCAGACCTCTTAAATAACTCCACAATGCTGCTTCGTGTAAACCAACGCAAATGCGTTTTATCAAAAATACCTGAATCATCTTGTGGCCAACTACCTTGCAATAAATTGTAGATCACTTTCCAATACTGAACATTAGGAATGCATGCAACCACCACACCATCTTGACTCAACCATTTCACATGCTCGCGAAGAACTTTGCCTGGATCCTTCAGGTGCTCAAGAACATCGCCATAAACAAGAGCGTCTATTGATTGAACTCCATCAGGAAACCCAAATCTCGTTGGATCATCTTCCACATCCATGCACCACACTTGATCCAGTCTCGTTGCTGCAAGTTTGGCGGGTTCTTGCATGAGCTCAATTCCCAAGTATTGAGCTGATGGATTGATCATCTTGTAGGCATGCCCAAGTGCTCCACTACCGCAGCCAACCTCCAATACTGTAGAAGCATTTTGAGGAATCCTGCCCAGAAGATCCCTATTGATTTGATCAAAGTAAGATTTGTCAACACTCACAAAAAGACTCACGCATAGAGATTAAAGATAGGCTCCTACTGACCAACATGCAACAACAATGCAGAGCTATCTTGATCAGCTTTCGATTCAAAGTCGCATCCATCAAGACTAGGCTCTGCTCTCATTGCTCACCAAAATTTGAAATGGATACAATGAGTACTTGACAAACGGTGACACATCCGAAAAAAATCTCGAACCTTCAAATTCAATCACGCCAATACAATCCTCTGAGACATTAGCTCAAGCGACAATATCAAATCCTCATTCTTCAGAAAAGATCGCCCTATATGCTGAAAATTGATCACAAACATTCTTTGCAATGACCCATCACCATCCATACTCATAACGAATCAGCCAACAACAGAAACAGCGAACAAATAAAAATGCTAAAAAATCACAATCGAAATTCATGCATCACAAGCCCATGTTATTTTATTTTGCAGTTAAAATAAACTCAAAAAAGACTCATTAAGTGTCTAAAAACTTGGTCAGCCCCCAAGTGAAGCATAGAAACCAAATCAGATCACTGGATGTCGATCCGAAACGGAGAGGGTGTTCTTTTGGTTGAGGTCCGAAAAGGAACCCTGGAGAACACTTAGGACAAACTCTTCACCTAAGACAGAGGATCCCACAACACTTTTGACGAGACCTCCTAGGACCTCAAAAAAATGACCCCTGAGGTTCAGAGATAGAAGAGATCCACCAAGTTCCAATCGCCATCAACGATCCAATAGAGCTTGCCCGTCTGTGGGGCCTTGGTTTCAGCGGTTCTGTAGGCAGAGGTCTGCCGTACTGGGTTTGGTAGTTCCTTTAGTGACCAAACTGATCGCGGTATTGGATGACGTACTTTGGAGAAGCATCACTGGAACAGGCAGAAGCAGAAACGCGAGCAGCAGGAAGCTCATTCGCTAAGTCCCTTGAATTCTTCCAATAGAACTCGGTTCAGGCGGTCACCGCATCCCACAACCATCTGCGGGTAGATCGTCCCTTGTCTGTATGGGGCATATGCAGCAGCACAGACAGCTTGCGTTGCTGCCTTCCATTTCTCAAGGGTCTTGGGTTCCAGTTGCTCCTGAAGCGATTGGTTGGCTTCCTCCCATCTTTTGGAGGCACACCACCTCATCTCAACGGTGTTTTCTCCAGGGCACTGTATTTCTGGTTCTCTTGCTTGAACCTGCACCAGTGGAAAAAACAGCAGGAGGAGAAGTGCTCTCATTGCTCTTCCATGACTTTCTCAACTACAGCATCCTTCACCCTGTCCTGAAAGGTCTTGCCATCTTGCTCAGGAGCGATCGCATTGGCAGTTGCTCTCAGTAGATCTGCAGTGATCTGTCTTGCTTCTGGATTGGTGAAGATCAGGAACCCCAGTCCGACTCCAACAAGGATCTTCAGCATCACTCTGTCTCCTTCTGTTGCTGAATGATCCGCTGGACCATCGAGCGGGACATGCCCAGAGACCTGGCGATAGTCCCGTCACCCTCTCCTTCTGATCTCTTCT
>CAJXNF010000353.1 GCA_913056375.1 uncultured Pseudomonadota bacterium
CCACACCAATTTCAGTAGCGTCAAGACCAGCCATTTGTTCTTCATCTGTTGCTCTTATTGGCATAAATGAATTTATTGCATAAGTAACACCAAGACTTGCTATGTAAGTAAATCCTGCGATTGCAATAACACCATATAGTTGCCATAAGAAACTTGCATCAGTATTTGTAAATGGGACAACCATTACTCCAAATATTCCAACAATTCCGTGGGCAGAAATAGCACCAACAGGATCATCAATCTTCAGTCTTTGTTCAAAGAAGAGGATGGAGTAGTAAACAATTATTCCACCAATCAATCCGATTAGCACTGCTGCACCTGCTGTTGGTGCGCTAGGTCCTGCTGTAATTGCAACAAGCCCAGCGATTGCGCCGTTTATTGCCATTGTTACATCCATTTTTCCAGTTAAAATTAAGCTCATTAGTAAAGCTCCAACAACTCCACCAGCTGCTGCCATATTAGTATTTAAAAATACCTGACTTACTGCAATTGCGCTTGCTTCAGAACTAACTACTAGTTCGGATCCACCATTAAATCCAAACCAACCCAACCAAAGGATGAAGGTGCCTAGCGTAGCCAGCGGAAGATTTGATCCTGGAATAGCGTTCACCTTGCCATCAGGACCATATTTGCCTTTTCGGGCACCAAGTAGAATTGCTCCTGCCAAAGCTGCCCAACCCCCAACGGAATGGACGATGGTTGATCCTGCAAAGTCGCTGAAACCGTCCATCAAGCCGCCTAAGGCTGTTCCACCCCAACTCCAGTGCCCCTGAATTGGGTAGATGAATGCCGTTAGAACTAGTGTGAAAGCTAGAAACGGCCAAAAGCGGATTCGCTCGGCTAGTGTTCCTGAAACAATGGAAGCCGCTGTTGCTACAAAAACCACTTGGAAGAAGAAATCGGAGAGTAGACTGTGACTCTCTGAGGAAGTTCCCGACAAAGCGAAGCCAGAGCCCATCACTGCGTTACCTTCGCCATACATCAAGTTGTATCCAACCAGGTAGAATGCGATACAGGCGACCGAATATAACGTAATATTCTTTGTCAATATTGCTGTCGTATTTTTGCTGCGTACTAAGCCTGCCTCCAGCATTGCGAATCCAGCTGCCATCCACATCACGAAAGCTCCACTGATTAGCAGCCAAATCGTATCCAGGACATATTTCATCTCTGCTTGAAACTCCATAACCGCTCCCCTTTCAAGAAATAAGCGTCTTCAAAGAAACGTACTAATAAAGCTCATTCATTTGAGCACAAAATATTAGCAGCAGAGGAAATGCCAAGAAAGAATTATTGATTACATTAATGATATTATTAATTAAATTAATTATCTTAATATGAAGGGCTTGAGGAGGGAGAGCACAAGCAAAAAGCTTATGATGAAAAATTAGGCAGAATAGAAGTGGTAGTGGAGAGTCAGAGTCTAAATTTCAGGCGGTTCGTTCGAGCCAACTGACAAGGCCTTGGGCATTCAGTTCCCAATCAAGAGCGAGAAGTTGATGTGCTTGGTGCTCGTCCAGCGGACAATTGCGTTTTTGGGCTTCTTTCCAGATCAGTTCCCAAAGGTCTCTTTTGATTTGTTCAAGTTGTACTGTTTTTTCGAGTTTTGCTGCTCTCTGGCCGATCTCAACATGGGCATCAACCATGCTCAACAAGTCTTCGGCAAGGCTTTCTCTATATTCCAGCCTGCTAAAGTGAGTCAAATAAACTGCTTCTGGCTGGAAATTAGCGATACGCCGAATCGTTGCTTTCATTTCATCAGGATCGAACTGTACCGGAGAAGTCGTTGGTAAAATGAAAACCTGATCGTTGTGGTCAAATTCTCGATAGCTCAACCCAAAACTATCCCCTGTAAAGATCGAGCGAGTCAAATGATCAATAATGCAGAAATGGTGGCGAGCATGACCTGGTGTGTCCCAAAATTCCAAAATTCGCCCATCAAAATCTAGCTGGTATCCATCTTCTGCAACGATCACCCGATCTTCAGGGACTGGGAGTATTTCCCCATAAGTTTTGGACATTTCATCTGGTCCATAAACAGCCGTAGCTCCGGCAATCAGTTTGGATGGATCAATCATGTGTCTTGATCCTCGTGGATGAACAACTAACTTTGCGTTTGGAAGTTGATTCATCAGCACACCGACCCCTCCCGCATGGTCTAAGTGCACATGTGTGACTATGACGTACTCTACATCTTCTTTGCTTAGGCTATGCTCAGAGAGTCCTTTTAGTAAGTTAGGAATCAAAGGGGAAGCACCTACATCAACGAAAGCGGCTTTACCATTTTGTAGGATCAAATGACTGGAAACCATGAGCGGACGCATCATTTGTGTGTCCAGGGCAATAATTCCCTCGTTTTGAAAATGTCGGTAGGTAATCTTCATTCGTGTTGCTGGTAAGCTATAATTCAGGGATTGATGAGTGGAGCAGATGGTAGCAAGATGGTTTCTTCGCGACGAGGGCCAGTTGAAATGATGGATACCGGCGCCGAAACCAAATCTTCCAAGCGCTTAATGTACGCGATTAGTTCTTTCGGTAATTCATCCACTTGTTGAATACCTTGGGAAGAGCAAATCCATCCTGGCATAGTTTCATAGATTGGAGTGACTTGATCCAGTTGCTGGGTAGGAAAATTTTTGGTGATTGTACCGTCTGCAAGTTGATAGGCGACCGCAATCCTGATTTCTTCAAATTTATCAAGAACATCTAATTTGGTAAGCGCCAAGCTGCTGATGCCATTTAGGCGCACGGCCTGACGAACCAAAACTGCATCAAACCAACCACATCTCCTTGGTCTGCCAGTTGTGGCGCCGAACTCCCCTCCCTCGCTTCTCAGAAATTCTCCTGTTTCATCATCTAATTCTGTCGGAAACGGACCACTTCCCACACGCGTTGTGTAGGCTTTAGTAATGCCCAAAACGTGACTAACTTTGGTCGGGCCAATTCCTGCTCCCGTACAAACCCCTCCCGCCAGGGTATTTGATGAAGTTACGTAGGGGTAGGTGCCATGATCCACATCAAGAAAAGTCCCTTGAGCGCCTTCAAAAATCAGATTCTTACCTGCGTCCAATTGGTCATTAACCAACTGAGCACTGTCACAAAGATAGGGCTCTAGTTCTTGGAAATGATTTTGTAACTCCTCTAAAACATGTCCCAAATTCAGGCATCTTTGTTCGGCTCCAAAGTAGTGCCGAAGCTGAGAGTTTTTCTCTTCAATAATTTTTGAAAGTCGATCTTTCAGATGAACCGAATTTCGCAAATCTCCTAAGCGTATTCCTGATCGCGCCACCTTGTCCTCGTAAGTCGGCCCAATTCCCCTGCCTGTTGTACCAATTTTTTGCGTACCTTTGCGCGATTCTCTGAGTTGGTCAAACAGCAGGTGATAAGGCATGACCAAGTGGGCATTATTGCTAATGCGAAGGTTGTCCCGGACAGATATGTTCATCTCTTGAAGCTGTTTGATTTCTTCAAGAAGCGCCGCTGGATCTATTACAACACCATTCCCCAAAATCGAGAGTTTTTCTCTCAGAATCCCTGATGGAATTAAGTGCAGGACGAAAGTTTTGTCTTCAAACATCACAGTGTGTCCTGCATTGTTTCCTCCTTGGTAACGAATGACCCCATCCGCATACTCCGTCAGGAGATCAACAATCTTTCCTTTGCCTTCATCACCCCACTGGGAACCAACGATAATTACGCAATTCATTATTTTTCTATTAAGAAATATCTAA
>CAJXNF010000354.1 GCA_913056375.1 uncultured Pseudomonadota bacterium
AGGTTTTGGTACAGAGCTGCCCGGATGGACTGGGCCTCTTATTGCTCTCGGAACTGCTGGATTTGTTGGATGGTTCAATGGATTTATGGTTGTGAAAATTGGTTTAAATCCATTTATTTCAACCCTAGGATTGCTTGTGCTTCTTAGAGGAGGGGTTTTAATCATATCCAATGGAAGATCCATCTATTCGCCTGGTGAAGAACTAACTTATTTAGGTTCTGAAAGATTTTATGGGATACCATTAGCGGTAATTTTGTTTGCAGTAATTGCTTTATTTGTGGGTCTTGTGCTTGGTTATCATCGTTTTGGGAGAGCTTTGTACGCAATTGGTGGTAACGAAAGTGCTGCACGAGCTGCTGGCATTGATGTTGACAAAGTTATTTGGGGTTCTTTCGTGATTTCTGGTCTATTAGCTGGCCTGGCAGGTATCCTTATGACTGGAAGACTAGATTCTGCTGTTACAACACAAGGGCAGAATATTATCTTCTCAGCCTTTGCTGCTGCAGTAATTGGTGGAGTAAGCTTAGGAGGAGGACGGGGCACTATTACTGGTGTTTTAAGTGGTGTGCTATTAATTGGAGTAATAAATAATCTTCTTACACTTGCAGATGTGTCATCATTCTATGTGCAGGCAACCACCGGAGCAATCATAATACTTTCTGCTATCTTATCAACGCTTGCAAATAAGCGTTCCTCACTTGCCAAAACAAGGACCTAGTTCCTGTCACTAAAAATATCTTGATAAAGGACTATTTTGACAAAGCAAATCCTAGAAAAGAAAAGGATCGGAAAAACTGATCTGATGGTATCCCCTTTGTGTTTTGGAACTTCTGGATTGGGGAATATGCCGGATACCTATGGTTATGAGGTGGATGAAAAACGAGCACGAGAAACCCTCAATGCTATTTTTGATGGTCCAATAAATTTCCTCGATACTTCCAACAACTATGGATTTGGACGCTCTGAAGCAAGAATTGGTGATGCTTTGAGGGAGAGAGGTGGTTTGCCAGATGGATTCGTAATATCGACAAAAGTAGATCGTGATATGGAAAGTGGTACTTTTGACGCCAGTCGTACCAGGCGATCTTTGGAAGAAAGTCTGACTAGACTTGGATTAGAAAAAGTTCAAATTCTTCACCTTCATGATCCTGAGCACGCACGCGACTTGAAGGAAATAACTTGTCAGGGGGGTGCACTCGAGGAGTTGTTCAAAATCAAGGAAGAGGGGTTGGCTGAGGCCGTCGGGTTGGCGATGGGGAGACTAGATGTGATGGAATCCATTCTGTGGGATTGGCCTTTCGATGCGCTGATGAATCACAACAGATGGAATGTAATTAATAAATCAGCAGACAGGGTATTCACAAAAGCTCATGAACGAGGCATTGCTATTCTAAATGCAGCGCCATACGCTTCAGGAGTTCTGGCTAAAGGTAGTTCTGTAATGCCGAGAATTGCCTATCAAGATGCTACAGCAGAGTCTTTAGAACCGGTTAAGGCCATTGAGGCGATCTGCACAAAATACCAAGTTCCACCAGGTGCGCTTGCTTTACAATTTTCGACGAGAGATCCCCGAATAACCTCAACGGTTGCTGGTGTCACCAAGCCATCCAGAGTTCAGCAGACAATTGATTGGGCGAATGTTGAGTTACCAGATAGTCTTTGGACAGAGATAGAGAATCTAAATTTCTCAATGGAAGATCCAGAGGCCAATCGAGAATATAAACCAGGTTGACGGTCAGCTTGGCCAATCCAACTCAAAAAGCCTTTCTTTCTTAGCTCTCGTTCAGGGAGTTGATGAGGATTCCAAAATTACTGCTCTCCGAGGTGCCTTCTAATAGTGGCCAGCTGAACACAGTTAACAAAGATATCCATCGCCTTCGATAGGTCCTCAATTGGCGGGAAGGTCGGTGAAAGTCGGATGTTTTTATCTTCAGGATCGATCCCATACGGAAAAGTCGAGCCGGCTGGGGTCATTTTTACTCCAGCCTCCCCTGCTAGTCTGACAATTTCCTTTGCGTGGCCTGGGAGCGAGTCAAAGGAAACAAAATAGCCCCCTTCTGGGCTAATCCAGCTACCCATCTCCTGATCTCTAAAAGATTCTTCTAGTTTTTTTAGGACCAATTCAAACTTGGGTCGTGTAATTTCGGCGTGCTTCTGCATGTGTTTCTTGGTTGCAGCCAGGTCAGGTAACAACCGAGCATGACGCAACTGATTCACTTTGTCTGGTCCGATTGTCCAGTAGGCCATCTCTTCGAGGAAATGTGCGATATTGGCTTTTGATCCACCAAGAAACGAAATCCCTGCCCCAGCCAAAGTGACTTTTGAAGTAGAACCGATTAAAAAGACGCTGTCCTGTGTGCCATGAAGTCGACAAAGCTCCATCAGGTTTGTTAGCTCGGGGGCGTCTTCATGATGATCGTGTACGGCGTACGCATTGTCCCACATGATCCGAAAATCTGACGCTGCCTGATTTCCTAAGCGTGCGATTCGGTCTACAACTTCGGCGCTGTAGATATTTCCGGTTGGATTCGAATATTTTGGAACACACCAAAGTCCTTTGACTTGAGGCCGCCTCACCTGGGTTTCAACCATCTCCATGTCTGGTCCATCCGCTTTCATCGGGATGTTCACCATTTTGATTCCCAACTTCTCGCAGATCGCAAAATGTCGATCGTACCCCGGAACAATCGCCAAGAATTCTGGAGGAGTGGATTGCTGCAGCCAAGGAGTGCCACCAAAACCGTAATGAGCCCCAACATGCAGCACTTGGTACATCAGAGAAAGGGAACTATTGCCACTCACGATGACTTCTTCTTGGGGTAACCCAAGCCATTCTGCTCCCAAATTTCGTGCTTCAGGCAAGCCGGTTAGCCCTCCGTAATTGCGGGTGTCGGTCCCATCAGACGCCAAGTAGTTACCCTGCAAGATTCCATCAAGCCCATCTGCCAGAGCTAGCTGCTCAATCGCAGGTTTCCCACGAGTTAGATCCAATTTCAGGCCGGCTTTGATGAAATTTTGATGGTTATCAGCTAATTCTGACTCCCAGTCTTTTATTTTCTCTACAGGGTTATTCTTCCAATTCAAGGCTACCTCAGTATGAAGGAGGATCGTGATGATGATGAATCAATTTGGTACTTAATCTCTGAAGGTCAATGAAACCAGACCAAAACTCAAAGTAATGAAGTAAGATGACTTTGAAAATCTACAAAAATACTGAGATTCTTCAAGAAATGAATCAAGGAAGCTGAATTGGGTCAATCTTCTTGACTGCGTCTCAGGAGTAATCCTAGCCCAACGTCAAGTAGTACCCAGCCAAGCAAAGCCCAGCGAAAAATTTCGGCAATATGCAGCCAGGGCCCTGCATGCTCAGGTACTGGAATCGTTACTGTTTTGGCGACAGATTGATCCCATTCTCCAGTCTGCAGCACTACTCCCCTGTCATCTGCTATCACAGAGTAGCCAGAGTTACTAACTCGGACTAGAGGCAACCCCATCTCTGTACTGCGAAATTGGGCCAGGGCTTTATGCCAAGCCGCCATGGAGGATGGGAACCAGCCATCATTTACAGGATTCCAAACAACACGAACTCCGGATTCTAGAGCTTTCTTTAAAATTGTTTCAAATCCGATGTCATAGCAAATGGCTGCCAAAATTGAACTTCCGTCAACCCCGGGAAACAGGTTGAGTTCATCACCAGGCAAGTAACGACGAGCATTTGGAAGCCAA
>CAJXNF010000355.1 GCA_913056375.1 uncultured Pseudomonadota bacterium
AATTCGTGTAATTCGAATCCAATTTGATCGAAAAAAGGCTGGTCAACGATACGGCAACCATTTTCAACTTCTACATCGTGTACATCGCTTCTATGCGGGTTCATCTCTACTTCCTCTTCAGGCACATAGAAGTAGTAGGATGGCTCCTTACCGTTATCAACTGTGTAATTGATTTGACCCAGTACTTTAGCGGGAGATTCTGGAATGTTGAGCATGGTTCACCGTGAGTAATCGACTTTTATGAAAATTATCAAATCAGCTGAGAGTAAATCCCTCTCCAACGTGAGTTTCTTTCCAGGCTGGAAGTTGCTCCACGTTCTGGGTCATCCAGCGTCGAATGTTTGCATGCTGATCCAAAGGCAGTTTTTGCCACCCATGAAGGTGCATTGGTGCAGCGCAGGCGATATCGGCGATGGTCGGGCCATTTCCAGCAATCCACTCATTTTGCCCAAGACGATTGTCAAGAATCCCAGCCAACTTATGGAACTTGGGGTCTTGATCTTCTAAAATTTTTGGATCGGGGCTCGAATCCAAGACGGGCTTCACGCAATTTTCAACCAGGTAGACGTAACAGGACCCGAACCATGCGGATGCCTCCCAGAGTAACCATCTGTTGATATCAGCCCGGATTTTCAAATCAGTCGGGTAAAATTCCGACTTGCCGTACTTGTCTGCGGCATATTGCAACAAGCTGTTGGACTCCCACAATACCAAATCGTCATCAACTAAGGCAGGCAGAGCTGCATTTGGATTGATTTTGATGAAGTCCTCATTCAATTGCTCTGACTTAAAATAATCGACGTGGATTCGTTCATAGGGAATGCCCATCAGTTTGAATCCCGCGAGAACTTTTCGACAGTTGACCGTGATCGGATCTGCATAAAGTTTCATGTTGCTCTCCCTTAAATCATTTGGGGTAAATCTGATACCAGATGGCATGTGAAAAACAATTTAACGCACTTTCCCAGAATTATGTCAATGCCATAGATGTGACAAATTATTTTCATCAATTTGTAATACGAATTGGAAAGCTAAACAAGCTATCTGACCAATTAATAATCTGTACGTTTTATAGGCCAAAAAATTACAGATGAATTCGAGATTTACTGAAAGCAGGCTGAGATTCATTCTTTTGAAAAAATTGGCTCCATCCCTAAATTTCCTCCAAAAAGGGAACTTTTAACCCTGAATCGAAAATAGTGTTCTGTGCAGGATGTTTTCAAGCATTAGCATTTAGGTCAATTGCCTGACGCAGAAAATCAGCTTGTCATCATCAATTTGGTAAAAATCTGGTAGCCGAGCCATCAATTCAGCACCCTGTCTCTGGTAAAATCGTTGTGCAGAGAGATAATTATCCCGGCTTGATGTCTCTATGAAAATTTGTCGACCCCCTTGAGAAAAAATCTGCTGGATGCTCTCCTTGAAAAGCAAAGTTCCCAATCCAGCACCTTGGAAGTCTGGTGCAACAGCCAGCCAATAAAGATCGTAACTTCCGACAGAACCTGGAATGGGTCCCCAACAAGCAAATGCCCCCAAAAGATCGGCTTTTTCTAACAGCAGAAACTCATAACCGCTCGGTACACCTTGGTTGAGATGTTCCTGAACAAGTTCAGTAGCGATTTCAATCTCATCCTCACGAAAGTTTCCACATTCCTGAACCAAATCGGTGATCTTGACGACGTCACCAGAATTCAAAACTTTTCGCCACGTCCATACTTGGGGTTTTTTGCTATCAGGGCTTTGGGCATTTTTCTAAGTGATGACGGGAAAATGGAAGCTTGAGGAATTTCTAAGCCCAATTTCAACAAGCTGTTCAATCAGCTCTGGGTAACTGATTCCTGCTTGATCTGCCGAGGCTGAAAAGCCTGCATCAGGGCTTAGACACGGGTTGGCATTAACTTCAAGGACTCTAGGCTGACCCCCTTCATCAAGGCGAAAGTCAACCCGAGCAGCTCCATTCAGGCTGAAGAGGTTCCAGCAGCGAAGCGATAACTCTTCAAGTTGTTCAAATAATTGAGGATTGAAGCATTTTTGGGGAAATCGTCTCGGTGTTTGAAGGAAGGCTTCACTTTCAGTGTTCCACTTAGCGGCATAATCTACCAAGCGGATTTCATTGCCCACGAACCCTTCAAACTCGATCTCTGCGACAGGCAAGACTTTGGGTCCTTCAAGTGTTTCAAGAATTGAAACGTTGAATTCCCTCCCTGGGAGATATTGTTCGGCAAACCAGTTACCTCCCAGTGAGGCACTCATAGAGGAGATCTTTTGGGCTACCTTGGAACTCTCCACGACTGATGTTTGGTCAATGCCAAAAGATGCGTGCTCGTCAACAGATTTAACAATCCATAATGGAGTAGACTTTGTTGGTAGTGGCTTCTCTCCAAAGATGGGAGCCTGGGGGACACAGGCGTTTTGAAGAACCTTGCGACTAGTAAGCTTGTTGCCTGAGAGTCTAAGTGCGCTACTACTACAACCGGTATGCGGAAGCCCGAAGTCTTCAAAGAAAGCTGTTACGGTCGGAACAAATGTGGCAAGCCCGTTAATTGACTCGACTAGATTGAATACCAGATCTGGATTGATCCTTCTTAGAAAAGAGTCCACCAATCCAAGATTTAGAGTCAGTGCAAGCAGATGAACTTCATGGCCAGAAGATCTGAGCACTGACTGAATGGAATCGACTTGATTCAAAGTGTCCTGTTGGTCTGGAGAGGGGTTTTGTCCCACCTCTCCATAAGCCAAGACAATTCTCAGCGCTTTCACGATGCTTTTCTGAACCTCAGACTTCGAGAGCGGAACGGACTGAATATAAGTAGCCTATGCAGGGTTTCTCTGTTTGGCATATACGTTGAAAACTCATCAAGGATCATTACGATCAAATCGGCATAACTCAACCCTGCCATGCCAGCTAAAATAACCAAATCTGAGCGTTCAGGGTGTAATCCGGCTAAGGGATTCACTTCGATAAAATGAGGTTGCCCAAATTCATTGGAGCGAATATCTACTCTCCCCCCATCCCGACAACCAAGAGCCTGCCAAGCTTGAAGAGCAACTTCACCTGCCCGTTTTGCTTCAGCATCATCTGCTAGGCTATATTGAATTCTTGCTTCGTAGTGCTCCTTGTTTTCGTAAGAATAGCCAAAGGACTCTGCCGATTCCTTAAACGTGACTTCCATCACCCCGATTACCTGACTTCTTTTGCCCTGCCCCAATATTCCGACCGTGAATTCCCTGCCTGACAGATAGTGTTCCACCAAGACAGGCTGAGAGTACTTTTGCCAAAGTTTTTGGGTTTGCAGAGTTAACCCTTTAAGATTCTCGACAAAAGAATGGGCACTGATTCCTTTGCCAGTTCCTTCAGCCAGCGGTTTCGCAAAAACGGGGAACGGAAGTGAAAATTCTTCAAGATCCCCAGGATTTCTCAAAACTCTGAAATCGGCTGTGGGAATTCCAGCGTCTCGGATAATCCTTTTTGTAACTGCTTTATCAAGCGTGAGTGAAAGAATCGTTGGGTCAGAGAAAACACAGGGGATTCCATACCCCTCCAAAAGAGCAGGAATCTGTGCTTCCCTTGCAACTCCTGAGATGCCCTCAGCAATACTGAAGACATAATCCCAGCGCTTACCCCTTGCTAGCTTGTTGACGAGGGACTGCAAATGGCCAATGCGTTCAACTTGCTCTCCCCTAGTTCTCAAGACAAATTCAAGGGCATCAATTGTTTCAGGGGC
>CAJXNF010000356.1 GCA_913056375.1 uncultured Pseudomonadota bacterium
AATCAACATCATCATCCTGCGCAATCTCGCTAGTTTTTTGCCGGATGGACAAGTGACCTATTATTACAATGCGAGTCGGTTGACAGAATTTGTTCTAGGTGTGTTCGCCTTTGCGATTGCCACTGCCAGTTTTCCTGAACTTAGCCTTCAAAAAGCACGAACAGATTGGCTAGAGGTTGAGAAAACTTTGAGACTTAGTTTTCACACAACTTTCTTGATTGTCTTTCCGGCTACTGCTGGTCTGATTGGGATGGCAGAACCAATCGTTAGCGTTCTTTTCAGACACGGGGCTTTTACTTGGCTAGATGTTCAGGCGACTGTGGTCACTTTAATGATTTTTGCCTCAAGTATTCCCGCCGTTGCGGCTGTCAGATTGTTGGTGGCGCTCTTCTATGCCATGCAGGACACCAAGGGGCCGGTAAAAGCATCATTATTTAGCATGATACTTACTGGAGGATTGGGGTGGTGGTTGAGTGGAATTTGGGAAGTGGCTGGGTTGGCCTTGGCGTTGTCTTTGGGGACTTTTGGACAACTCATTGTGTTGTGCTGGCTTTTGCAAAGAAAACAGCTGCCTTTACAGAAATTCTGGTCTTTGAAAGTCTTGGCTAGATATTTTATCTCAGCTTTTTTGATCGGGATCGGAGTTTGGAGTATCAGCCAACAAAATGATTGGGAACTAGGCCCTGCTTCATCGATAAACTGGTTGCTATTTTCAGCGATGTTGCTTGGTTCAGGGTTAGTCTATTTTTCAATCCTCAAAATTACTGGAGATCCCTACCTGACTGTTGTGCTGAAAAGATTGAGAAAACGCTCTTAAAATTTGAAATAACAGGGGTGTTTGGAAATTCACCTCAAAAAATCAGCTCACTTCTTCGGCTCTTTTGATCAAAGGATCGATAATTCCTGCCTCAGAAAACCCCTTCTGTCGTAAGTGGCAAGCTGGACAAGCACCACATGGAGGAAAAGTCCCATTATAACAGGTATGGCTGAAAGATAAGGCTTCTAGGGCCCCTAGCTCTTGAGCCATCTTGACGGTTTGAGCCTTGGTTAGCCACATCAGGGGAGTATGCAGCACAAACTGTCTTTCCATGCCAAGATTCAGTGCTAATTGAAGAGCCTCAATTGTGTTTTTTCTGCAATCGGGGTATCCGCTGTAGTCAGTTTGACAGACGCCCGTCACGATGTTTTCGATTCCCAATTGCCAGGCTCTTGCTGCTGCAAAACTCAATAAAATTAGATTTCGTCCAGGTACAAAGGTGTTTGGTAAGTCTTCTTCTATAATGTTTTCTTGATGAACTTCAACCTCTTCACTCCCAGTCAAAGCATTTCCACCTAATTCTGCAAAAGTGCCAATGGATAGAACCTCATGGGGAACATCAGCCAATTGAGCAATCTTTTTTGCGCACTCCAACTCGATTCGATGTCTTTGGCCATAATCGAAAGTCAGTGTCCTCACCTCTTCGAAGTGTTTGAGCGCCCAGTAGAGGCATGTTGTGGAGTCTTGACCACCTGAAAAAACTACAAGTGCGCGTTTAGACTGAGAAGAATTATTCATTGTAAAGTTCGGATTAGCATTATTCGATAATACAAAGTGTTTTCAAAAGCTTATGGGTAAGCTTTAAATTAATAGCATACAGTCACCGTAGCTAAAAAAGCGGTACTTTTCCCTAACGGCTTCTTCGTAGCACGACAACAACCGTTGCCTGCCACAAAGAGATGCTACCAACATCAGCAAGGTTGATTTGGGGAGATGAAAATTCGTCAGCAATCCACGGATCATCTTGAATTGAAAAGGTGGGTAGATAAAGATCTGTGTCGTTCCACTTAACCTGGGCTCATCTTCCTTAGCCAATGTTTCCAACACTCGGACCACGGTCGTGCCTACAGCAACAATACGTCGTCCCTCTTTCTGGTAGTGATTTAATCTGCTCCAAACACCGGCATCAATCTCATATTGTTCTTCGTGCATCCGGTGTTGTCTGGGATCATCGACTTTCACTGGTTCGAATGTTCCCCTGCCAACGTGTAGGGTCACTTCCTCAATTGGAATTTTTCGTTCAGACAGTTTTTCCAAAATCCCATTTGTAAAATGTAAGCCTGCTGTGGGTGCTGCTACTGCTCCTTGCTTTTTAGCATAGACAGTTTGGTAACGCTCCTTGTCGCTTAAACTGGTTAATTCATCTGCATTTTTTCTGGAAATGTATGGTGGAAGTGGGGCGTAACCCTCTTTGTCCAATTTTTTACTAAGCTGTGTTGGTTCTTCAAAAGAAAGCACCCAACTACCATCTTCGAGGCGTTCAATGGCTTCAGCTTTTAGAGTCTTACCGAAGAAAAGAGTTTCTCCAGATTTGATTTTTTTTGCCTTTTTGATCAAAGCTTCCCATTTTCCTTTTTCGATTTCCCTTGTTAGAAGGGCTTCTAACACAGCACCACTCGCCCGTTTCCCAACTAATTTACTTGGAAGAACCTTAGTGTTATTCAGTACCAAGACAGTCTCGTCTGGTAACAAATGGATAATGTCATCAAATCGATAATGAGAGGGATCATGACTTTCCAAAGGGAGATACATTAATTTCGAGAGTTCTCTTTGGGAAGCAGGGTGTTGAGCGATCAGGTCAGGAGGAAGAAAAAAATCGTAAGAGCCTAGCGTCCAATCTGGGTTCAAGTTTTTCAAAATCTAATTACTATTGTGGAAGTTAACGCATGATATGGGTGGGTAATTTTGACCATTCAATTGTTGGTTCTGGGTCATCTGGCATAATGGAGAGCATGGTGTCTTCTGTATCAAGAACTTTAGTTTTGACCATAGCCATCCCCAGGTAAGTTCCATCATGGCTGGAGGCTGAGATTGAGGTAATCTCTCCGACTAACTCGCTTCCAGAAAACAAGTTTGATGCATCCAAAGTGGCTACTGAGGCTGGAATAGATAGACTGACTAATTGCTTTTGTGGGCGCCCGCGAAAAAAGAGCCTTGCATTGGGCTCTTGGCCGATATAGCAACCTTTATCAAATGAAATGTAGTCTTTGAGGGCGGCTTCCTGAGCAAAGTTGTCATTGGTATAATCTTTACCAAATACTGGAATGCGCTCGATGAGATCCATTTCGTTCCATGCGTTCCAACCGACCAAGCCGCAATCCTCTTGATCCAAAAGATTATTTGCTACATTTTCAATTTCTTTTCCTGGAATCAATAAGCTGTAGTGTTCAACCCCAAGATGTTGATGCTTTGTGCAAAGAATTATTTTATCTACCAAAGAAGTATCAGAAGTGGTGCTCAACCCGTTCAACCCTAGAAATTCTAATACATTGCGAGATCTCGGTCCTCGTAAATCCAGGCGCAAAAAAGAAGGTGTTAGGAGCTGGAATTCAAAATTTTCGCGAATGTGAAACTTGTCCAACAGATTGGCTACCTGAAAACCTTCCCCAGGATAGCTACTTAGGACCCAGCGATGTTGTGAGGTCCTCCATATCTCTAAAACATGTTGAATCTTCCCCTTGCTTTGGCAAATTAGGGCAGGTTGAATTTGATTGATATCAATTTTATCTAAATCTGCTGAGACCATTCCCTGCAGAAAATTTTTAGCATCCACCCCATTCAATTCCAGCAGTAGCCAGGCTTTTCGATCAAAAATCCCTGAACTCTTTTGTAAATATCTGAGTTCTTGTTCGATCCCAATTGAATACTTCTCAACAACGGCAAGACGGTCAAAGAAGCTAAAATT
>CAJXNF010000357.1 GCA_913056375.1 uncultured Pseudomonadota bacterium
GATAATCAGTACAAAGATCGAGGCGGCGTTACGAATGGCGATGTGACTTGGATACATGGAAAAACCGTTCAGGAATCGCTGCGAGTGATGTTGATGGGTTCATTATTGATCAGCCTCGTTTGGCCTTCGACAATCAGGGATTCTCCGTGCTGGAGTCCAGAAATCACCTGAACCCGATTGTCCTCACTGATTCCGGTTTCGATGATTCGACGTTTTGCCATACCATCAGATGCGACGAAGACCACACGTTCCAGTTCTCCCTCAA
Organism: uncultured Pseudomonadota bacterium; assembly: GCA_913056375.1. GTDB lineage: Bacteria > SAR324 > SAR324 > SAR324 > NAC60-12 > JCVI-SCAAA005. Next base: position 266 of record CAJXNF010000357.1, read on the forward strand.
TAATGGCGTTTCTTGGAATGACAACCTGATTTTCAGAGATACCTAAATCGATCGACACTTTTGCCAACATTCCGGACCGTAGGCGCTGTTTCGGATTCGCCATCTGAACTTCTACAGGGAAGGACCGTGTCTGGGCGTCAGCCTCTACTCCGATGCGAAAAATTTGGCCATCATAGAGTTGACCCGGCTCCGCGTAGAGTTCAATTTTGACAGTTTGTCCTTTCTGAAGCTTCGCAATATCGAGTTCTGGGACATCCAATTCCACACGCATTTTTCTAAGGTCTAGAATCTCGGCTACCTGCTTGCCAATGGCCAGGTATTCACCTGGTTCGACCGCTCGAACCTTGACTACTCCACTAATCGGAGCCTTGACCAAAGATTTTTGCAGCTGCACCTCTGCCAGATCCCAATTGTACTTCGCAAGCTGACGTTGGGTACGGCTTTGATCCAAGATTGAGCGAGCAATCAGCTGCTTGCGATCCAACTGTAGATTGCGTTGGTAATTGATTTCGGCCAATTGGAAGTCTGCTTGGGCCATATCCCTGCGAACGGTCAATTCCTTCGTAGAGATATGAGCAAGAACACGATCCTTTGAAACCTGTTCCCCTTCCTGAAATTTCACTTGTTCGACAACTCCTGCCAATTCGTTGTGGACATCCACGAGTTCGTTCGGTAGCAACTTCCCAACAAATTCAATCTTGTGCTGAAGTGACTGGGGCGCCAGGGTCAATGTAGCTACGTTTACTCGCTTAGGAGGGGCAGGGGCTTCTACTTTCGGAGCAGCTTGGTTAGCCGATGCTTGAGCAGCTGGCTGCTCAGCAGGCTTTTCACAAGCAGTGATCAGCCCAGTAAGCAAAAGAAGACTGAGCAGTTTCAGAGTATTTCTTTGTAGATTCTTAAACATTCCGACTTGCCTCCTAGGACTTTGTTCGATTGAGGTTGAATTCTTCGTAAATCTGCCCGGTGAGGGTCAGCAGACGAAGGTAGGCTTTTTCATAGCGGACACGGGCAAGGATATCTTGTGCTTTTGCCTGAGACTGTTGTTGCTGGAACTGTGACACCTGAAAACTAGTACCTTGCCCCAATTTGAAGCGCTCAATCTCGTTTTGCAGCTGCTCCTCCGCCAGTTTAACCACAGCCTGGGCCGTACTGACTTCCTGCTCTGCAAGTTCCAAGTCTCTTAAGATTGTTTGCAGGCTGACGTCGAGTTCAGACTTTCGACTATCTATGTTTAAGAGGATTTGCTCCTGTTGGATTTTCTTCTGCTTAATTTTCTCGGGCGTAGCTTGATCACCGAGAGGAACAGTCCAAGTCAACGCTGCCTGAAACCCATGCAGTCCTGGATCAATAAAATCTCCAGCACCTACCAGCGGTGTGTTTGCATAACCTGACATCGTGTAACTCAAGTCCAGATCCAAGTTGGTTTGCAGCTTGTTTTCCTCCTGCTGAACCTCTAATTGATTGTTGCTCATTGATATCTCCAGCAACATTAATTGAGGATCGTTATCAAAGATTTCTGCTTGAAGGCTTTCCATATCTGGAAAGAATTCCTTCAATTCCGGGCGATTGGTCGGATAAAAGCCCAGCTCCAAGTCACTTAGATTCAAAACTGCCCTGAGTTGATCTTCAATCCTCAATGCATCTAATCTCGCTGAAAACAACGATTGACGATCTCTGGAAAGCTGGGTTTCAGCAACCAGCACATCTGTACGATTCAGGGTCCCGACTTGAAGCCGCGCCTGATTGTCTTGCAGCAACTGTTCAGAGAGTTCAACAGATGACTTCTGAACCTCAATGTTTTCCAGCACGGCCACCATATCCCAATAGGTGGAAGCCACCATAGCCAACTGAGCCAACTCAGCTTGCTTGATGGATGCTTTGCTGCGATCAATTCCCAATTCTGCAAAGCGTTCTGGTAGGTTGTTGATTTCCTCTCCTGCATCCTGGAAAAACGGGATGCTAGCGAAGGCTCTGACGGAGGTGACGTCTCGCCAATCTCCCGAGGAGCCTGAATTCAAAGAACCCATTTCTTCTTTGCGGCTCAAAGTTTCACTCTGATAAAATCGTTCTTGCAGAGTAAATCCATAGCTACTGCCAGTTCTTAAGCGCCGAGCAAAGGTAGAGGAAAATTGGAGCGCATCCGAGCGACTACCGACTGCATAAGTGTCTTTGGGGATTTGAGTCGGATCATTGGTCAAGACTGTGTTTCTCTCTAAACCGGTTCGTGTTGTGATTTGATCAATGTATCGGGCTTGTACAGACTTCAATTCCTGGTTGGCAATATCCTCTGATAACCGTGAAGCCTCCAAGCTCAGGCTCCGACTGATGGTCAGCAGCAGAATATCTTCGAGCGACACCTTCACCACATCACGGTCATCGTAACTTATGATTTCCGCCCGCTCTGCTAATTCGGCAACTAGCGGGTCACTGATCAAGTCATCTTGAAGTTGAGCTGACAAAATACCTGGAAAACCAAGCACAAAACCAAGAAATAGAAGCTTACGCAAATCTCTCCTTCTCAAGAAAATTTCAAAAAATGACTGTCTCATCTCAGCGACTAGCTGCTGGAGTTTGCTCTGGCAGGTGCAAACCGTACCAAATGAGTTCGTGAAGTTGCTTAACCTCCTCACAAACCGTCTCCCAATCAGCAAGGGAAAGCCAACGGGGAACCCAGAGCCTCTCCATTTGTAGGAGGGTTTTCGCCGTCTCCAGCTTATCCAGCTCAGGTCGAATAGACCCTGTTTGCTGACCTTCCTCTACCAATAACAGAGTCTCTTCGAGTAACTCTTCCTCGTGATCACTCAGCAGGAAAGTGGCTTCGACCAATTCCTTCATCACTGATTCGGTGACAAGGCTGGGACCAATCAATTTGCGAATAAATTGTAGACGCAGTTCAACCTTCTGAATCCATCGGGCTGGCTGTTCAAGACTATGATCGCAATGCTTGTGCAGGTACTCATCTATTAAGTTTCGCCAATGCCGTGAGCAACTGCCAAAAAGCTCTTCCTTGTTTCGGAAATAGTTATAAATCGTTCCCTTGCCAATACCTGCTTCCCGGGCAATCTGATCCACACTGGTTTTTCGGAACCCATAGTGGAGAAAAAGTTTTTCAGCAGCCGCTTGGATTTGTTGCTCCATCCCATTCATAAGTTCGTAGAGTTTTTCCAGTGTGCTTTAGGTTGTTTTGTTTTGCTGATTTTAAGAATGAATTTGTTTGTATGACCAGTTTAGTCATCCGGTCAATTCCCTGTCAAATCTAAAATTGGACAGGTGACCATTTTTTTCATTTGGTCAAAATCTGGTGAGAAATTTCTTCTGAAATGAAAAAATTTTAATGAATTTTGGAGAAATTTATGAAGAGGAAGCGAAGTTGATGTAGACGGACTTCGATAGATTTTTGAAGTCCGTCACACTTTGAGAGGCTCTTTCAGGCAGCACCATGCT
>CAJXNF010000358.1 GCA_913056375.1 uncultured Pseudomonadota bacterium
GCCAGGCCTGGATCCGCCCCGAGCAGGAACGGTTGATGGCCAAGGTAGAGCTCAGTCTTGAACTCACCCCGAATGGAGCAGGGGCTCTGTTGCCGAAGCCGCTGCTGCACCGCACCGGAGATCTCGCACTGCGTTTGGTGACGGATCGCTTGGAAAAGCGTTGTCGTACAGGATTGATCAAAGGTGCTCTGAAATGGGTTGCACGACACCCCTGAAGCTGCTTGATTTCCTGGTGGTAAGGTCGGCGAATTGGATCCTTCTACGTCTGGTGTTGTGGTGAGTGGGACTGCTTCAGCCAGGCCGATGTTGACCTTCCGTGACTTCTCTCTACGTTGCGACCCGTCAGACTCGTCAATTGGTTTTAAAAATGTTTGGAACTGGAGTTTTTTGGAGGGAAAGAAAACTGCTGTTATTACAAATAATTTATTCTTAAAGTACCAGCTAGTTGGGGCATTAGCTGGACATGTTGCGCCAATTTCAGGTCAAATCTTATTTGATGGTGTGATTGGTTGGCCTGTTGGTGGAGAAGGAGGATTAGACAGTAAGTTGCGGATTTCCCATGCCCTAGATTTTCTTATTGCAGTCTATGGAGATTGCCTTGAAAAGTCTTTCGTGAGGATGGATCTTTTCTGGGATCTGCTGTCGCGAATGGAAATACATTCCGGATTGATTATCAGAGATCTTTCTCTTTTGCAAAAAGATTACTTCTTTTTAGCGTTATCAGTCCTCTTTTCGTTTGACTTGTATTTGATTCCTAGGACGAAATTTTTAATGTCTAAGTCTGCTAAGCCCCTCCGGCCATTTTTGCATAATCAGTTAGAGGCTAAGACTCTTGTGTCTACCTCAGCCAATAAATCCTTTCAGCGTGAATTTTGTACAGATGGTCTTGTCTTGGGGGTGTTTGGAGAACTTCTCTTTTCTGGCGGTCTTGATGAGGCTATTCGATGGGCTGATCAAAATCTTGAAGCATCTAATTCTGCGGACTCAGACGATGAGCAATTTGGGACTGGCTTGAATCTACTCAATTTGGATTCTTCGGGTGATGGGGCGGATGACTTTATTTAGTGGGTATTAGTATTATGAATTTTATTAGCAGGTTGTTTTTAGGAATGCGACGTCAGGTCGCGATCGTTTTCGCAATTTCTTCCTATGATATCGACAGGAGGTCAACAGGATCTTCGATTGGGGCATGGGAAAGTATTGTTAATCCATTGCAAATCATGCTGTTCTTCATCGGCATGCGAGTTGGATTCAGTCTTTTAAGGGGCTCAAGTAGGTACGCAGCTGGTGGATCGACGGATATGTATTTCAATATTGTTGTGTTTATTGCATCTGGATTTTGTATTGCCTTCCTCTTCCGAATGGTCGCGATTAAGGCTCTTAGCGGATTGAAGTTAAGGGCGCCTCTGTATTACCCAAGGATTAAGCCTTTGGATATTCTTTTGGCCATGGCCCTCAACGACTTCAGGGCTTTAGCTACGATTTCTCTTGGGATTTTAGGACTCGTTTGGTGTTTCACCTGGAGCTTCCAGCTTGATAGTCCAGGGTTGGCGATTAGTGTTTATTTGATAACTGTCTTGATGGCGTTGGGTTTTGGGATTTGCCTTGTATTTCTGGGCAGGCTCAATAAATGGATTACCAGGATTGTCAAGCGTATTTTGAATCGATTGATAATTTTTACCTCTGGAATATTTTTTGCGACTTTTGAACTGCCCGAGTATGTGAGGCCTTTGGTCACTTGGAATCCAGTCCTTCATGCTGTTGAACTGTTTAGATATTCTTTGAATAATCAATATCCAATACCCGATATTTCTCTTGTATATCTGATTTGGTGTTCTTTGGTTCTTCTTGGTTTCTCGCTTATTCTGTACCGAACAAATGAGTCGTTGTTGCTTGAGTCCAATAGTGAATAATTCTTGATTATTGTCTTTTGCTTTTTTTGATTTAATTTTTGGTTATGCCTGAATTCATTCCAACTTCCAGTTCTTCAACCTCTCAGAAAAACGAGTTGGTATCATCCAATCGGATTACTAGTTCACTGAGTTTCCCCCGGCTAACTCCGGTCTGGCGTGAGCGGTTTGAGAGGTTTACTAAGCCAAGGTTTCTGATTTCAGCTTTTCTGGCTACTTCAGCGTTGTACTGTTTTGTTATTGGTAGGGATCGTTATACAGCTGTTTCTGAATTTGTCATCCAGCAGGCGATGCCCCTGCAGGGATCATCGGCTTCAGTTTTGGCTGGAGCAGCTGCGGCTCCTCAGGTACTGACATCCCTCGTGGATGGTCAGTACCTCCAAGTCTATCTTGAATCTTCTGATGTTAAGGCTCGTTTGTTTCCTGATGGGAAACAGCTTGAGCGGGACTATCGCATCAAGTTCCCGGATTTATGGACTGGTTTGCGTGCCAACACTTCTTTACCCAAGCAGCTTGATTTTTATCGCAGACAACTATCTGCTGCGCCTCAGCCCTTGAGCGGTTCAGTTATTTTGACCACGTCAGGATTTACGCCAGAACAGGCTTTCAATCTAAACAATGCCTTGCTCAAGCAGTCTCGGCGTTTTGTGAATGAGGTCAACCAATCCATCAATGCTGATCAAAATCTATTTGCCAAGAAAGAGGTTCAGCTCGCTGAAATTAACCTTAAAGCAGCAACTAGAAAGCTTGAGCTTTTCAGGGAAAAGCATGGGAATCTGAGTGTTGAGACTGAACAAGCCACGACAAGTTCGTTTATTTCTGGTCTTGAATCTCAATTGGTTGAATTGAAAGTTGAAGAGGCGGCATTGCGTCGTCAGTACCGGGATCCCAACGCACCTGAGGTGGCTTTTGTTGCAGACCAGGTGAAGGAGCTTGAGCTTCAGATTCGTCAGGAGAGAGACCGTGCTCTCAGCAAAGATGGTCGAGATTTGAACGCCCTTGTGCTTGAAGAAGCCGAGTTGATCTCGGATGTTGAGTACGCGACCACAAATCTACAATCTGCTCGTTTGGCGGCTGATAATAGTCGTCGCGAGAGCCAGCGCCAGCTCAAATTTGTGGTTGTGCTCAGTCAGTCACAGCTGCCCGTTGGGCCTGATAACAACTGGCGTTGGCAAGCTTTCCTCGCGTCTATTGGGATTGTTGTTGTGGCTTGGGGTGTGGGCGGCTTCCTGCTTAACGCAATGCGTAAAAGCTAAATTGGTTTTAATTTTTCGATCTACTATTAAGGGCGCATCTCACCACGCCCTCTGCCGGCCAGGTAGTAGCCACAGGCTCGTGCGAAATGAAGCCTCCGGCGCTTCATGAGATCGTCATTGCTGATGTCTGGATACGATTTTTGTGCTTGAAGATCACTTGCACAAGAGCGTTCAAACATTTGCAGAACCTGTTGTTTTGTTGTAGGCAGTTTTTCGCCAAGCATTTGGTTGTAAAAGTGCCACTCTGTGTTGGCGCGCACGACTGTTTCGCGAAAACCATATTCATGGGAATGGCGTACAACAGCTGTTGATGCATAGGCTTTTTTGTAGCCCTTTCTGAGGATTTCCTGCGCCCATAACTGATCTTCGCCGTAGACCACATCGGGCAGGGGCAGAGTCTTCCAGATGGACTTCCTCAGGCAGGAATTGTTGTCGGAGTAGAAGCGTTCATGGGTTGAGACAACGCCATTTGCTGTCTGTCGCTCAGCATCCAGCTCAATCGGTTGTCGATGGCTCCTGAAAATCCAACGGTTGAAATGCT
>CAJXNF010000359.1 GCA_913056375.1 uncultured Pseudomonadota bacterium
GGAAGCTCTATTTAGTGGAACAGGCGACAGTTTCTGGAATCAATCTGCCTATTGATATTTTTTTCCGTTCGCTGGCACGTGACCAGGAAAGTCAGGCAATTGCGGTCATTTTATCAGGTACAGGCACAGATGGAACTTTAGGTGGGCGAGTCGTGAAAGAGGTGGGAGGATATGTGTTGGTTCAGACCCCAGAATCAGCTCAGTTTGACGGGATGCCGAAATCTGCGATTCAGACTGGCATTGCCGACAGTATTTTACCACCTGAGAACATGCCCCAGGAAATACTTAGGTATGTCCAACATCCATATGCTTCCAGGCTGCGTAATGAGCCCCCGTCTTCGGATGAAGAGGATGTACTGCATAGGCTTCTTGCTCTGTTGCGTCAGGAAACTGGGGTTGATTTTACTGAATATAAGTCCGGCTCTCTGCTGCGGAGAATTCAACGCAGAATGGGGGTGATTCAAATCAGTACTCTTGATGAGTACCTTGAATATCTCTCTACAAACATGGCAGAAGCCCATCTCCTTCACAGCGAACTTTTGATAGGAGTCACCAGATTTTTTAGGGATACTGAGGCCTTTGATAAACTTCGTGAGAAGGTTTTGCCAGAGTTGTTAGCTGCTCGAAAGCAAAACTCTCAGTCTCCTTTGCGCATTTGGGTAAGCGCCTGCTCAACAGGTGAAGAGGTTTATTCTCTAGCGATTTTATTGGCAGAAGCAATGGAGCGCCACCAAACCTTCCTGAACATCAAGATCTTTGCCTCTGATGTTGATAAAAACGCCCTGAATATCGCCAGTGCAGGGAGATATCCTGCAAGCATTATTGCGGATGTGCCAGTACAATTGCTGGGCAAGTATTTCTTTAAAATTGGTGATTATTATCAGGTAGTTGAAAAGTTGCGGAAGATGGTTATTTTTGCTCAACATAACCTCCTCAGAGATCCTCCATTTCACAAGCTGGACCTGATTTCTTGTAGAAATATGCTGATCTATGTCCAGTCAAGAGTGCAGAAACGTATTCTTTCGATGTTCAGCTTTGCCTTGAACCAGAATGGATTCATGTTCCTTGGCGGAAGTGAGACCCTTGGAGAAGCACAGGATCTCTTTTGGACCGTGGATAGCCATGCTCGGATTTTTAGAAATAAAGGTGATGTCTATTTCCCAGAATTCCAAGCTGTCGAGTCCAGTCGAATGGAAGTCAGGATGGACTCACGAATCGGCCTGAGGGCTGGGATTGGGGGGGATCAGCCGAAAACAGAAAAGCTGATTGAGGGAATCTATGAACATTTGATGGATCAGTATGTTCCATCTTCTGTAGTTATTGACCCGGAGCTGAATATCCTTCACGTATGGGGAGATATCAACGGATTTGTTCGAATCCCGAAGGGGAATTTAACCTATAATCTGTTGAGATTGCTGGATCAAAAGGTTGGTATCATTGTCAGTAATGCCATTCGTACTGTGCAAAAAAACGGTGGCGAGATCATGTTCAGAGATGTTCAGATCGATACTGACGAGGGGCCAAAACTGATGAGGCTCTCGGTCACTCTTTATCGACGTAGGCCGTTCAAACAGGATTTCTTCATTGTTACTTTCAATAGTTTGAAGGAATTGAACGATGAAGACAAAAGAGCCAAAGAAACGACAGTCAACTTTAGTGAAGAAGCCGAAGAGCAGCTTAGAGATATGGACCGGGAACTTCAACATACCCGGGAGAGTCTGCAGACAACAATAGAAGAGTTAGAGACTACCAACGAAGAACTGCAGAGTACGAATGAAGAATTGATGTCTGCCAATGAAGAATTACAGAGTACGAACGAGGAGCTGCACTCTGTAAACGAAGAACTCTACACATTGAACGAGGAATACCAGAAAAAGATAGAGGAATTGACCAATGCCAATAATGATCTTAACAACCTCTATCTGACCACAAATATAGGGATCATCTTTCTGGACCGTCAGCTCTGCATTCGAAATTTTACTCCAGTGACCCAAGAGTATTTTCCCCTCTTAAACCAGGATGTTGGTCGGCCAATCGCTCACCTAGCCGGAAGCTTCCCTTATCCGAATTTGATGGAGGATCTTGAAAAAGTTCTCAAGGTTCTTGTTCCAGTAAAAAGGGAAGTACAACTCAAAGATGACCGCTGGTGTCAGTTAGAGGTAAAGCCCTATCAGACAATTGAGAATCACATTGACGGGGCTGTGTTGGTTCTACTCGATATTACAGAAATTCGAAGATATCGGCGAAAACAAGAAGAGTTGATGGAGGAAGTTGAACTTAGTAACAAGCGAATGACTCTCGCCAATGAAGTAGGAAAAGTGGCTTGGTGGGAATGGAATTATGACAAAAAGGAGTTGGTTTATCACCCCGACAAAGCCAGATGGCTCGGCTTCACGACCGATGAGTTGAAGACTGTCGAAGACTTCATTCAATTGATTCATCCTGAGGACTTTGAAAGTGCCATGAACAGTATGCGAAATCTACTAACTGGTGACTCTGAAGCCTATGATATTCATTACAGATTGCGAACAAAATCAGGCAACTATCGCTACTTTCATGACCAGGGGTTTGTCACGCAACGTAATGAGAAAGGCTCCCCGACGATGATTACGGGAGCAATCGTGAATTTAGAAGAAACCGGACGTGCACCAGAAAATTCTACAAAAAATGAGATTCACGGGGAGTGATCTGGTGAGTTTATTCTGATTCTACAATGAAATGACAAAAATTGAGAAGCTTGAATGGTCGAGGAAAAAAAGCTGACTGAAGTCATTGAAACTCTACTGTTTGTTACTCCTCGTTCGTTGACAATTCAGCAACTCAAAGACTTGGTGGGAACAGAGCCCTCAACAAAAGAATTGCGTCAGGCGGTTCTGCAACTCAACACAGAATACGAGCTTACAGGACGAGTTTTTAGGATTGAAGATGTTGCAGGGGGATTCCAAATGAGGACAGTGCCAAAGGTCCGAGAGTGGATCCGAAAGGTTGATGCCATCAAACCATTTCGACTGACTCCAGCGAATCTGGAAACTCTCTCAATTGTTGCCTACAAGCAGCCAGTCACTCGCGCACAAATTGAGTTTCTGAGAGGTGTCGATTCCTCCAGCACCCTGAGAACGTTGCTCCAGCGAAGATTAGTCCGAATAAGTGGCCGAGCTGAACTACCTGGAAGACCAACGCTCTACTCGACCACCAAGACCTTTTTGGAGGTTTTCAGCCTACAGTCTTTGAAAGACTTGCCGACCCTGGCTGAATTGGACATGGAAGACGATTCGCAGGATCAACTCTCTTTACCTCTTGTGGAAAATGAGTTGTAAATTCAGAAAATAGTTTTGGAAGATACTGTACGAAAAAACCATTGGGTGTCCGTTTAAAATTCTGAAAACCTATGTTTGAATCGCTGTCTAATGATAAGTTAGCCCCAATCAATGCCAAACATTGAAAGCCTCAAATCCAATCGTAACAGTCAATAAACAAATTCAAATGCAGAAATTAGAAGGGAATCTATGACACTTATTATGGCTTTGGACCAAGGTACAACAAGCTCCAGAACTGTACTGGTCAATGCGAGGGGGGAAATTGTTGGACAATCTAGTGCCCCGCTAGACTGTCATTATCCTCAAACTGGCTGGGTTGAGCAGGATCCGCTTCAGATCTGGGAAACCCAACAAAAGACCATGCATGATGTGATGCAAAAGACGAAT
>CAJXNF010000360.1 GCA_913056375.1 uncultured Pseudomonadota bacterium
CTGACTTGTAGGAGAGTTCTTCAGTGATGAGTTCGCCCCATGGGAGAGGAGCCTGATCGATCGCTCAGACGGCTTTTCTCGTAGGTGAGCTGGCGGAGCCTTTCGATGTGCTGCTCATGCTCTCCGCTGCTCCAGTGCTGTGGGTAAGCAACCCGGGCTTGAAGCTCCGAGATTTGGTTGTTGAGTTCTCTCGCTGGGTCCTCGGACCGAAGGTCTTCTCCACAGTGGACCATCACCTCCCCCTTCTGGTGAGGGAAAAGTGAATCTCTTGAATCACTACTGATGCACCTCCCGGGAGAGGCCGTTGACCTAACAGGAAGGTCGGCCCATCTCTTTGGTGGTTATTGGGTCAGTCGTTTCAGGCGGTGTTGGCGATACCTGATCGCGGTTGATCGGACCCAACAAAAAACCAAGACACCAAAAAGCCCCCTCGTGAGAGGGGGCTTTGGGATTCAACCGAAGCTGAATCTGTTGTTGAAGCAAATATATCTGGGATCGGAATAGGTGCCTGCGTTGGCCCCGGAGTTGGAGTGGGGCCTTTGGCTGCTGTTCCCATTATTGATTGGCGGTGGTTTCGGTGTCCAGCTTGGTTAACGCTTGGCTCCCCATCTGCCAGAACAACGCTTGTGTCAGGGATTTGCTGCGTTGCTGCTGGTGTCAGCGGTGTCGAGTGGCGTTGACGCATTGCAACCCAGGGACGCGCATGCTGTTCAGCCCTCTGTCTTGTACAAAGCATCCCCGCATTGTTGATGTGTTCGATGACAATGGCTGAGATTTTGATTGCAACGTCACCACGAAGGTTGATAGCCGTTTGCTATTGAGTAATAAATAAGTCGCTATCAACAAGATCCGGTGCTCCTTTCAGACGGATTATTTCGCCTCCCCCATTACCCAAGCCTGGTTCATCACCATTGCTGTTGAAATAAAGGAATCCCCAGCTTTCTTTTTGCTGATAGATCAGAGTTTGATCGCTGCGCTTAGCAAGTTTTTTTTCGTTGTTGTCCGATACGTATGAAATGTCAATTGATTTTATTTTTAGATCCTCCCCGTCTAGGCCAATGAGATCACCCTGTTTCGAGTTGAAGTCAATAATCTTATCGCTATTCCCTTTCTCTAATGATTTTGGGTCGCTGATGATAAAAGCATCTGAGCCTTTGCCTCCGATGATTCGATCTCGGCCTGGGTCGAGTTCGATCACATTGTCGTCTGCGCCTGCCTTGAATGTATTTCCTTTATGTTTCCTTGCTCTCAAGATCCCGACAAAAGGAATGCTTCCTGTGCTCTCTAGCTTGTCTATGTCATTGGAGCTGTCTCCTGGGTCAGGATATGATTCACCCGTTTCTTCTTCGAAGTTTACAGAATATTGATCGTATTTGAAATTGATTAAATTATCTTTTTCGTCTGAAAATAGCTTGAGTTGAGTTGTTCTGACAGGCCCTGTGGCCTTGGCAAGTGGATTAAATTTTTTTTCTTGTTCGATATTTCCGGGCGTGGCATTGGCATAATTTTCCGATGGATGGAGTGGGTCAATGATGGTTAAAGAAGCATTTTCTTCTGCCTCCGCTATTCCATTGGCATTGCTATCGTTCCAGTCCAAGCTCACCGCGCTGACCATATGGCCAGCTTTTTTGTTTTTATACAAAAGGCCAATCAAGAGGCCATCTTTACTCATCAGTGACTTTTGAATATCTTCCATTGTCAGGTCAGCACTGCTATAGCTTCGCTCAACAATCGGATCAGTGCTCTTAAGGGTTGTGACTATTTTGGTTATTTCTTTTGTAGATGGCGGTCTGATAATAACTTCTGGTGTTTTGTTGAAGCCAAGTTCCTCTTTCAATGGGCCATTGATATCTGGTCCGATAAATTTGATTTCGAGTTCTTGGGCTAAGTCTAGATCTGCCGCATACCGTTGTAACCCTTCAATAATTCGGGCTGGTGGAGTTCCTCCTTCTGGCTCCGATGTGTAATAATATTTTGTGCCAAGGATGTCGCGTGCAGTGGCGATGTCTTTGTATGTGACATCGCCATTGCTGCTGATCAGAGTCTTCAGCGATGGGTAGGTTCTAGCCATTGCGACCATCGTGTTAGCTGTTGCCGTCGGTACACAGGCAACTGTGTCAAACGTATCCAGCTGTGGAAGATATCCATAATATTCAGCTGGAATTGTCATTAATTTGCGCGAATGCTATTGATATTTTAATAGGTTGGCGACTCCTCTCGTTGTGGCTGTTAACATTTGCCAATATCCGTATTCCCTTCTGTTTTTTGTGCTGTAACAGGTTCTTTGCTTATTTATTGTCGATGGACTGTTTGTGTGGCTATCTTATTTGGCTGCAACAAACACGCATTAATGCAAATCAAAAAGTCCAACGTGTCAATCTTTTTGGCCGTCAGTCATTGAAAGAGCTTTTGTGGCTCTCCCTCACCAGGATGCTCTTCTCTGTAATTCAATGGCTACTAAGCATAGTGCTGGTAGGGCACAGGGCAGCGGATCGTGGATTAATCACTGGTTCAAGGAGAAGTGAAGTGGAGCATGTGTTGAGTCGGAATATTCGTCAATAGAGGCACACATAAAACTCCTACAGAGTAACTGGAAGGGTCAGAGGTGTGGATGGGTCTGATCAGATAACAAAATAATCTTTTGTGATTTCAAAATCAAGTTCTTTGATAGCTAATGTCCCAAAGTCCGAGTAAGAGCCTCCATCCAAGTCAACGAAAAATCCATGAAGACCTTGTATTTAGTGCCCTAATGTTCAACTATGTGCGACAAAGACTCGTTGATGTTTGCGGTAGCGCTTAGCTGCGCTACAGATTTATTGGTATCGCCCCAAAATTCTCTAAGTTGCTGATTTGGCTCAGTAATAGCAAAACATAGTACATCGTAGAAAGAAACACTTCTACGACTCACTAATTTTGTCTTGTGAGTATTACGAGAATCGAAGGGCGCACTCGATCCCCAGCGAGTTTCTTAATTAAAAAATCAACGACGGCCTCTAAAATCCAAAGGCCCCGTTCTCGTGGAGTCGAAGTTCCCACTGTTTCGCAGTATCGCTACAATACGCTAAAAAGCAAGATCCTGAATCGCCTTTGTACCTTACTTCCATGAATCCTCCGTTGAAATCAACTCTGTCCGTCTTTCCTTGATCTAATACAATTCCTTTCTCTTTGGTGAGATCACCAGGTATATTATCACTAGATCCATTAAAAGGATAAAGTTTTGCGTTGGTTGATCCAGCCGCCGGATTATCGAAAAATACCGAGCTGATCTTCTCCCAAGTTACGGATCCAGATCCGACTCCCGTCAGGGTATCAGTGACCGGTTTCGTGATGACGAGAAAAGCGATATCTTGCACACCATTAGTAAACCCCCACCGTGCATCGGAATCCTTGATTTTAATGCTTTTACCTTTCGGAATAATAATGGGATCGCGTTCGTTATCAACAAAGGTCGAATATTTCGTCTGGATAGCATCTGCAACGGCAACACCAGCACCTATTCCAGCCAGTAGTTTTCCGCCAACAGCTTTTGCTGCAATTGACAAAACTTTTGCTTTGGTGGCTTTTTTAAATTCTTCATACAGCGCATGACCTGCCTCGACCAAGTCAAAACCTCCATTGATTACGTCATAGGCTGCACCAACAAAATCCTCCACGCCATACGAGGACGAATTATAAATGGACAAAGCAATGTCACC
>CAJXNF010000361.1 GCA_913056375.1 uncultured Pseudomonadota bacterium
CCTTTGGTGCCTTCTTCATGGCCACTGACCCGGTATCCGCTGCGATGACCGATCGCGGGCGCTGGGCTTACGGTATTTTGATCGGCGTGATGTGTGTGCTGATCCGGGTAGTGAACCCAGCCTTCCCTGAAGGGATGATGCTGGCAATCCTGTTTGCCAATCTGTTTGCACCGCTGTTCGACCATTTTGCGGTCCAGGCGAATATCAAGAGGAGGCTTGCCCGTGTCCAGTAGCAAGGAAGGTCTAGGCCGGGTAGTCACCGTTGCGCTGCTTCTGTGCATTGCCTGCTCGGTGGTGGTGTCGACTGCGGCTGTTGTGCTCAAGCCCGCCCAGCAGGTCAACAAAACCCGTGACCTGAAGCGCAACATCCTCATGGCGGCGGGACTCTTTGATGCCAGCCTGACGGTGGAAGAGCAGTTCGAGCGGGTCGACACCCGGGTCGTGGACATCGCAACGGGCCAGTACGTTGAGGGTGTCGATGCCGGCAGTTTTGACCAGCGTGCTGCGGCCAAGGATCCAGCGACGTCCCGTGCACTGAATGCGGAGACCGACACCGCCAAAATTTTGCGTCAAGCAAATTATGCCCTGGTATACCTGGTCAATGACGAAGAGGGCGAGTTGGACAAGGTGATTCTGCCGGTTCACGGCTATGGACTTTGGTCGACCCTGTACGGCTTCATCGCTCTTGAGTCAGACGCCAACACCATTGTGGGACTGGGATTCTACGAGCATGGAGAAACCCCAGGGTTGGGTGGTGAGGTTGATAACCCCAACTGGAAAGCAAAGTGGCCCGGGAAACTGGCGTACAAAGACGGTGAGGTTGCTATCAGCGTATTGAAAGGCGCTGTTAATCCAGCTTCAAGCAACGCCAGTTGGCAAGTAGACGGTCTATCCGGCGCAACCCTGACGACCAAAGGCGTTCACAATCTTGTGCAGTACTGGCTCGGCGACGACGGTTTTGCGCCGTTGCTAGGCAATATCCGTGGAGGTAATGCGTGATGAATATTCGCGAGACACTCTTTTCTCCGATCATCCAGAACAACCCCATTGCTCTGGTTGATGTTAACGATGATTGCCTATCTTGCGGGATTTTGGTGTTTTGAAAAAGTGAAGCGAAGTCCAATTGTGAGCCCGGTTGCCATTGCTGCAAGTTTTTTGGGAGTGATTCTGCTGATTACCGACACCCCATACCCTGTTTACTTTGAAGGTGCTCAGTTTGTTCATTTTCTTCTTGGACCAGCGACAGTTTCCCTTGCCATTCCACTAGTGGCAAATTTTCCGAGAGTCCGGAGAGCAGCGATTCCCATGCTAGCAGCATTGATTGCAAGCTCAGCCACTGCAATCTTTGCAGCAATTTTTATTGCTCAAGCGATGGGTGCCTCTGATGAAGCTATCCGTTCTCTGATCCCCAAATCGGTAACCACCCCAATTGCAATGGGAATTTCCGAACAAATTGGTGGATTGCCTTCACTAACCGCGGGATTGGTTGTATTGACAGGAATTCTTGGAGCAATCATTGTTACACCCCTGATGAATCATCTTGGCTTTCGAGACTGGCGTGCCCGTGGTTTCGCGGTTGGAGTTACCTCCCACGGAATTGGAACGGCGCGTGCCTTTCAGGTGCATGAAGTGGCTGGGGTGTTTGCTGCGGTTGCCATGGCTCTCAATGGGCTGGTGACAGCATTTGTGGTTGCGCTCTTCTCAAAATTGCTTTGAAAAAATTACCAATTTAGTCTTACTCCTTCCAATAGTTGTTCTGCTGAAAACTCTTTATTTCTGAGAGAGGATGTCTATGAAAACAATAAAAAATTCACTTTTTTTAATCCTCCTTTGCAGCATTTTTTGGGGATGTACCCCAACTGGCCTAAGAAGCTATATTGTGCTGACGACAAGTAAGAACCCCCAAGATCAAAGAGAGGCGACTGAAGAACTGATGAGATTGGCTAGAGAAGGGTCGATCGTTGATCAAATCAAAGCTGAGGGGCATTTGCGCCAGTTGAGCCAGTCCGCCATCCCAGAACAGCAAGAATTAGCGATCAAGCCTTTGGTCTGGTTCACTTTTGTTTCAGATGATGGGTACATTCAAGAAAGAAGTCTGGCTAGGCTTACAGGGATACTGACTCATCAAGAATGGTCTGAAGCCTACAAGTTGAAGACAATCTTTGAAATCTCAGAATTTGTTTTTGGCAGGCTGGGGACGACTGAGGAATTCAAAAATAAAAGCTATTTGGCCAATGCAGAAAGTTCAGAGCGATTGTCTGCTATTAAATTTTTGACGGATGTATACCCTGATCTCTCGTCTAAGCTTCAGCAAGATAGTGTAGGAGTGTTTTCAAGATTTTTGGTTTTAGAACCCACACTACAGAATTGCCCCCCTGAAATTTGCAATCCTGAGACAAAGACTGTCGAAGATTCCCAGGATAAAAACATGGTTGGAATCGAAGACTGGAATTTACCTTTAGAGCAGCTGAAATTGGATCTTTGGCTTGGTCTGCAGAGTCTGCTGAATGAGAGTCGAATCTCTGGGCAGTCCAGAGATTCGCTCTTGGCTTTGAACAAAGATGTGATCACGCTCCCCATTAGCTCTGCGCTTCGAAACAAGTTTTTGAGTCAACCCTTGGAGTAGCCTGTTGAAGATTAGATCACGGATCCCACCACTTTAAGCGGCTGCAAAAGGCACCAGGTAAGGGCCTTCAGGAATGACGGCAACTTCAGCGTCGCCGACCCTTTCAATGGCTTCCGCTACTGCCTGATGAAGATCTTGAATCATTTTTACTCCAGTTAGCTTCTGATCCTCCTCGCTCATGCCAGGGCAATACAATTGAACTTCGCCCACACGCATAGGTTTGAGTTGCATCTCGCTTTCCCATTCGTCAATTTCTGCGAGATCCTTGGAAAGCAGAGTTTCTAGGAATGCTGCTGGACCGAGTTCGACAAGTCTGGCCTGTGATTCCCGAAATTCTGGTGAGCCGATTCCCTCTGCGCACTCTGAAGCAATGATGAGCGTTCCACCCGGCTCCAGAATATCAAGCGGGGTGACCATTCCTTTGACGGTTTGATAATAAGTTTTGTCTAAGGGGTATCCTGCAGAACTGGTTAAAATCGTTTTAAATTTCCGACCAACGGGGATCTCGCAACTGGCTCGGGCGAAATTCACGGCTTCCTGATGGCTAGCGAGTACTTCACCAAAGTTTACATGAATCAGGTTCCGTTCTTCATCCAAGATCGTGTTCACTGCCAGGATTTTCCCCCCGAGCATCTGAACGATTTCCAACTGAGATTCATGCAACGGATTCCTATCTAGATTGCAAGAGGCAGCATAAGGACTCTCCATGAAGCGCGCGGAATGGAAAGTGCGGATTGTCTCGTGAGGGGCGATGCCAGGTGCAATGACCTTTCGGCCACCTGAGTATCCTGCCATGAAGTGTGGCTCTACCAAGCCAGTTACTAACTTGAGATCAGCTTCCACAAAGTGGCGATTCAGTCCAAGAGGTACCTGATGGGTTGATGTTTTACCAAGATGAACAATTGAGCTTTCATCACGAGCATCATGATTGAGGATTCGGATGTGTTCCGTTACCCAGGGGTCGCCAATGACCTCCTCTAGTTCTTCCCCAAGATTTGGACGATGAAGGCCTGTAGCAATTAAGATCGTGATGCTATCTCTTTGGATTCCTCCAGCTTCCAGTTCT
>CAJXNF010000362.1 GCA_913056375.1 uncultured Pseudomonadota bacterium
ACTTTTACAATTGGGATACCTATATCGGCGAAACGACCCTGGGTGATTTCCGTGATGCTAGCGGAATTGAAGTGAGCATGGATCTGTTTGCTGACAACGATGAATTATTTGCCAAGCTCAAAGAAGGCAATCCCGGTTACGACTTAATCGTACCAACTAATGACTTTGTTGAGCGGTTGATCCGCGCAAATATGCTGATCAAACTTGATCACTCCAAAATTCCTAACTTCAAGAACGTAGACAAAGCCTTTCGAGACGCAGCATTCGATCCCAAGAGGGCCTACAGCATGCCTTACATGTGGGGTACGATTGGGATTGGGTATCGCAAGTCAAAGGTATCGAAAGTACCAGACAGCTGGTCGAATCTCTTTGCATCCAGTGAATATTCAGGAAGGATCGCTGTGCTCAACAGCCCATCTGAGACAATTCCTGTTGCCATGAAGTACCTCGGTTATTCATTAAACACCGCTGATCCTGCAGTCGTTAAGGCTGTTGAGGATTTGATGATCAAGCAGAAGAAACACATCAAGGTTTTTGCTGAGGATAATGGGCAAGACTTGCTGCTCTCTGGCGAGGTTGATCTAACGATGGAGTACAATGGCGACATCATTCAAGTGCAAGAGGAAGATGATGACATCGCCTATATCGTTCCCAAGGAAGGAACGCTCCTCTGGGAAGATTGCCTCTGTATTCCAAAAGGAGCCCCACATCCTGAAAACGCTCACGCATTCATAAACTACCTGCTCGATGGAGATGCTGGAGCACTAATCGCCGATTTTATCCAGTATGCGACTCCCAATGGGGTTGCTAAAGCAAAGCTCGGAGATGATTACCGCAACAACCCTGCTATCTTTCCCACAGACGACGTCCTAAGACGTAGCGAGTCTTCAAAATACCGTGGAGAAGCGATGCAGCGCCTTTTTGACGAGGCATGGACGCGCATCTCTGCCGCTTAAACCTTCCCCAAGGCCCGGAGAAAGCTGGGCCTACCTTTCCAAACTAATTCTTCTACGTTTCAGTGGATTACTGGCGGAAATCACCCAAGGTTTTCTGGTCCTTTGGGATCCCCCCCACAATCTGGCTTTTTGCCTTCTTCCTAGCCCCTCTTTTTCTGGTATGGGGGCTGAGCTTCGGTGAGAAACAAGGCATCATTGAGGTGGCCATCACAGGCACGCTCGAAAACTATTCAAGGGCAGTTCAGCCGCTTTACTTACAGATATTTCTCAAATCTTTCTGGTATGCAGGTCTAACTACTTTCTTCTGCTTGGTGATTTCTTTTCCAGTTGCCCTGGCAATCACTTTCGCCCCAGAGCGGTGGAAGCCCATTCTACTGCTCCTTGTGATCCTTCCCTTTTGGACCAATCTGCTGATCCGCACGTACGCACTGATTGCCGTCTTAAGAACCAACGGCTACCTAAATGATTTGTTGGAACTGATTTGGCTGTCTGCTGATAGTGGGCTAAGGATACTTGGATTGGGAGATTGGAATCTCTTTGGAGAGAGATTCAATCGTCTTGAACTGCTTTATAATAACTTCGCAGTTGTCTACGGGCTGGTTTATGTTCATCTTCCATTCATGGTTTTACCCCTTTACGCAGCTCTAGACCGGATGGATAGAAGTTACATTGAGGCCAGCCTTGACTTGGGTGCAGGGCAATGGCGGACCTTTCGCTCCGTAATTGTACCACTGGCATTGCCTGGGATCATCTCTGGAGTAATTATTACCTTCATTCCAGCTCTAGGGTCATACCTGACACCAGATCTACTAGGGGGTACAGACAGTCAAATGATAGCAAATGTGATCGAGCGCCAGTTCAAATCCGCCAACGATTGGCCTTTTGGGGCTGCGCTCTCCTTCTTGCTAATGTATCTAACATTCTTCGCACTAGCTGTGAGAGCTCTTTTAACACGTCACAATGAAAAAGGGCTGACGTGAGTGTTCGTTCAAACAACCCGATTGGGCCGCTGGATTATACTCGACGCACATGGATGAGGCTGGTTTTACTTGGAACCTTCATTTTTCTGTATGCTCCGATAGTCACACTTGTTGCCTTTAGCTTCAACGATAGCCGTCGCAACATTGTTTGGCGAGGATTCACTTTCAAGTACTACGAAAAGGCTTGGAACAACTCCTCCTTAGTAGAAGCGTTTGCCAACTCACTGACAATTGCCTTCCTGAGTACCCTAATCAGCGTGATACTAGGAACGATGACTGCGATTTTACTTTGGCGCTTCCGTTTTCCAGGAAAAGCGGGGTATGAAGGAGCCATGTCCTTACCGATTGTAATCCCCGAAATTTGTATGGGCGTCGCCATGCTGGCTTTCTTTTCTCGCATTGGCTGGCCATCCGGTCTTCCATGGCCTCTCAATTTAGGCGCCATCACCATTGCTCACATCTCCTTCAGTTTTCCATTTGTGACCGTAGTGGTTCGAGCTAGGTTAGCAAGCTTCAATCGTGAATTAGAAGAGGCAGCGAAGGACCTAGGGGCTGGAGAGTGGCAAGCTTTCAAAGACATCCTCATCCCTCATATGCGACCGGGTCTGATTGCTGGAGCCCTATTGGCATTTACACTCTCACTTGATGATTTTGTCATCACCTTCTTTACCTCTGGTCCAGACACCATTACCTTCCCAATCAAGATCTACTCGATGATCCGCTTCTCGGTAACCCCGGAAGTGAATGCTGCCTCAGCGGTCTTGATTGCCATCACCCTCGTAATGACCACCTTTGCATTGTGGTTTCAAAGCCGCAGTGGGGGTCAATCAGGAGGTACAGCTCATGGCTGATCGGCCCGTGATCCTTCAGATCAAGCAAGTCGTTAAGAATTTCGGCAACGTCCATGCTGTCAACGGGGTGAACCTAAATATTCATGAAGGAGAGTTTTTTGCCCTGCTGGGACCGTCAGGTTGTGGAAAGACGACACTTCTACGAATGCTGGCAGGCTTCGAATTTCCATCCGAGGGAAGCATCAAGATTGATGGAAAAGAGACCAGAGACATTCCACCGAACCAACGTCCAGTCAATATGGTGTTTCAGTCATACGCTGTATTTCCTCACATGACTGTCTTTGACAATGTGGCCTATGGGCTGAAAGTAGCTAAAACACCACGTGCAGAAGTTAGGGAGCGAGTGCAGGACGCCCTAACCTTAGTGAAATTGGATGGCTATGACCTACGCAAACCTGATCAGTTGTCCGGCGGACAGCGTCAACGTGTTGCTTTAGCCCGAGCGCTAGTAAAGCGCCCCAGAGTACTTTTATTGGATGAACCTCTCTCCGCACTTGACGCAAAGTTGAGAGAAGCAATGCAACTGGAGTTGGTGAAGTTGCAGAAGGCTGTCGGCATCACATTTGTGATCGTCACTCATGATCAGGATGAGGCGCTGTCGATGGCTGATCGAATTGCCGTAATGGAGAATGGGGTGGTGAGACAGGTCGCCCCTCCAGGAGAGCTTTACGAGTCTCCAAATTGCAGGTTCGTTGCAGACTTTATCGGTCGGATGAACTTGTTTTCAGGGATTGTTGAAGGTCATGAAGATGGAGGCTTACTAAAAGTGAAGACCGAGCATCTTGGCAAACTGATGATTCCTCACTTTGAGAAACTGAGTGGTGAGCTACACCTCGCTGTTCGTCCAGAGAAGTTGAGAATCTCAAGCGAGACTCTTCCGGCTTCTCACTTTTCTTTTCCTGG
>CAJXNF010000363.1 GCA_913056375.1 uncultured Pseudomonadota bacterium
CAACTTACAAGGAGTGAAACTGTTTGGTGCTGATATGTCTGAGGCCAACCTCAGTGGGGTCTGGTTCAACACTGCAGACCTACAGAACGCGAACTTGTCGAAATCAAATCTGTCGGGGACTATCTTTTACAGTACGAGATTACGTGGAGCCCAGTTCCGTGGAGCATACTTCTGCAATACACACTTTGGCACAGAAGTTACCCCTCAGATTGAGTTTCGGCACTGCGAGCTCGAACCTCGTTGATCCTCACAATTGAGGCGCAGCTGCCATAATCAGATTATTCCTGCCAATTTTATGAGAAAGTCTCTTTTTTCAGAAGAAAATCTACTTCTTTAGAAGAGACTTCTCAGGAAAAAAATTATTTTTCCAAACCTTGCTTTCCTCCCTTTTTACTGTTGTTCTATTTTAGTGTGACAAATTAGTGGTAGCCTAAGTTTGCCACTGTCGATCATCTTGCCTGAATGCAGGTGCCAGGTGATCCTGGTCTTGTGTCAGGAGTCCACGAGCCTGAGGGAGAGCCAACATGATACCCCCTACCTTCGATTACCTGGTTCCGGCCACTCTACCGGAGGCCATTGCCCTGCTACATGAACATGGAGATGAAGCCAAGGTGCTGGCTGGTGGTCATAGCCTGATCCCTGCGATGCGCTTACGCTTCGCAGAACCGAGCCACTTGATTGATATCAGCCACATTCCTGGCCTGGACTACGTCCGTGAGGAAGGTGGTTTTCTAAAAATCGGTACGATGGCCCGCGAAGTAGTCCTGGAAGATCTGCCCTGGATTACCGAACGTTATCCGTTGTTAGTTGATACAACAAAGATGATTGCAGATCCCCAGGTTCGGAACCTGGCAACTGTGGGAGGTAACCTGGCTCACGGTGATCCCGCCAACGATCACCCGGCGACCATGCTGGCCTACCGAGCTGAGATTGAGATCACTGGGGCTTCTGGACCCCGGACGGTGCCGATTGATGAGTTTTTCACTGATTTCTTCACAACGGCACTGGAGCACGGAGAGATTCTCACTGAGATTAGAATTCCAATTCCTCCTGCCCGGAGTGGAGGCTGTTACCTGAAAGTAGAGCGCAAGGTAGGTGACTACGCTGCCGCCGCAGTAGCGGTTCAACTCTCGCTAGCGGCAGATGGTAGCATTGAACAGGCCGGTATCGGATTGACTAACGTTGCAGCGCTCCCCACTCGAGCAGTGGATGCGGAGAACGCCCTGCGAGGTCAGCAGCCATCTGATGCCCTATTTGCGCAGGCAGGACAGCTTGCTGCGGATGCATCTAGTCCAGCAGATGATTTGAGAGGTTCTGCTGAATACAAGCTTACTCTGATTCGTGAACTGATACAACGCGCACTCCGCCGCTCAGTGGAACGCGCCCAAGGGAGGAGTTGATCCATGTCGAAGCATAGCATCACGATTGAAATCAACGGTGAATCCGTCACCCGAGAGGTGGATTCGCGCAAACTCTTAATCCATTTTCTCCGAGATGATCTGGCACTGACCGGTACACACATCGGTTGTGATACTTCCAGCTGTGGCGCCTGCACGGTGCTGCTGAATGGAAAGTCGATCAAGGCCTGTACTTTCTTTGCGGTACAAGCAAACAATCAAAAGATTGAGACCATTGAGGGAGTTGAGCAAGGAGGACAGCTTCATCCACTACAGGAAGGCTTCCATCAGGAGCATGGACTGCAGTGCGGTTTCTGTACTCCGGGCATGATCATGCGAGGTAAGGAGTTGCTGGAAAAGAATCCGAATCCGACTGAAGAGGAAATTCGCTGGGGAATTTCAGGAAATTTGTGTCGCTGCACCGGCTACGTGAACATCATCAAGTCGATCCAGTATGCCGCCAATAAACTGAACGAGAAGCAGGAGGAGGCCGCATGATAATGTGCAAGACATCCAAAGAAATTGGGGGCATGGGGCATAGCCTCAAGCGCAAGGAAGACGCGCGCTTTATCCGAGGATTAGGCAAATACACAGATGATGTGCAGTTGCCAGGAATGCTCTACATGGACATTGCCCGTAGTCCCTTTGCCTATGCCAAGATCAAGAGTATTGATAAAAGTGTAGCGATGGAGATTCCCGGAGTGTTAGCTGTCATCACCGGGGAAGATCTTAAGCAGTACAACCTTCACTGGATGCCGACTCTGATGTCAGACACTCAGATGGTCTTGCCCACTGATACGGTGATGTATCAGGCGCAGGAAGTGGCCGCTGTGATTGCTACAGATCGCTATATTGCCGCTGATGCTGTACAGGCTCTGGAAAATTCGATTGAATATGAGCAGATGAAGCCGCTCATTGATCCACACAAGGCCTTGGATGCAGATGCTCCGTTGCTGCGACCAGACAAGGAAGGTAGAACAGACAACCACATCTGGCACTGGCAAACAGGTGATCAGGAAGCCACTGAAAAAGCCTTCAATGAGGCAGACGTGGTGGTCAAGGAGCAGGTCTACATCCCTCGAATTCACGTGGCTTCCATTGAAACTTGTGGGTGCGTAGCCAGTTACGAAAAAGCTGAGGGCAAGCTGACAGTCTGGATGACAACACAAGCTCCTCATGCGATTCGTACCGTGATTGCTCTAGTGGCAGGTCATGTTGGTCTTTCGGAAGAACGTGTTCGTGTGATTTCTCCGGATATTGGAGGTGGTTTTGGAGGCAAGGTGCCGGTCTATCCAGGCTATGTCATCGCGATTGCAGCGAGCTTCCTGATTGGCAAGCCAGTCAAGTGGATTGAAGACCGCTCCGAAAACCTACAGGCTGATTCCTTCGCCCGTGATTACCATATGACCGTTGAACTGGCCTCCACCAAGGAAGGTAAGATGACCGGTCTGCGAATCAAGACCTTGGCCGATCATGGTTACACGGATGCGGCAGCGAATCCTTCCAAGTTTCCTTCAGGACTCTTCTCGATCGTAACGGGTTCTTACGATATTCCAACGGCCTTCACCGAGATGGACGCAGTTTACACAAACAAGCCACCAGGAGGAGTTGCCTATCGTTGTTCTTTCCGAGTGACGGAAGCTGTGCACGCAATTGAGCGAATTACGGATGTGCTTGCCCAGAAGTTGGGACGGGATCCGGCAGATCTTCGGTTCCAGAACTTCATTCAGAAAGATCAGTTCCCCTATCGCTCCGCATTGGGCTGGGAATATGACTCTGGTGATTATGCCCCAGCGTTGCGTAAGGCAATGGACATGGTGGGCTACGAGGAATTGCGCAAGGAGCAGGCAGAGAAACGTGCCCGAGGTGAGTTGATGGGTATCGGTATCTCCAGCTTCACCGAAATTGTTGGGGCAGGTCCTTCCAAGGATTTCGATATCCTCGGCATCAAGATGTTTGACAGTGCTGAGGTCAGAATCCATCCAACGGGTAAGGCAATTGCTCGTTTTGGGACCAAGTCTCAAGGGCAGGGTCACGAAACAACGTATGCCCAGATCCTCGCGGAAGAGTTAGGCATTCCAGCCATGCATATCCAGATTGAGGAAGGTGACACGGACACTGCTCCTTACGGACTGGGAACTTATGCGTCACGCAGTACACCTACCGCAGGTGCTGCTGCTGCCAAGGCTGCTCACAAGATTCGGGACAAGGCGCGTAAAATTGCTGCATATCTTCTGGAAGTCAGTGAAGAAGATCTGGAATGGGAACCCGGCAAGTTC
>CAJXNF010000364.1 GCA_913056375.1 uncultured Pseudomonadota bacterium
GTAACCAACGTCTTTACCTCGAAGTTCTGCCAATTCTACGGAGACAGCACAAGCCAAAGGAATCCCCTTGTAGGCACTGCCATAGATCAAATTACAATCTGGAATTTCTAGCTGAATGGCTTTAGCCAAAAATCTGGAAAGTTTTCTGAGCTTGTTTCCTGAGTTGAATGATGAGGAGTCAAAAAAAACATCTGACTTACTCCCATCTTTCAGAGTAAAATCACCAAATTTGAAGGCTTGGCACTCGACTGCAAATTTCAAGAAGTCTTGCTCTAAATTCTTCTGCAACTTATTCATAAAACTCGGTTATCCTAAGAAGTGATTTCGAGAGCGAATTATATTTACTTGGGTAATTTCTCAATCATGCACTAAGATTGCGTTTTTCCAGTGCTTTCAGTAACTTGATTTCTTTTATCTGGGGCAGAATCGGAACTGCACCTTGAGAATACATTCTTCTAGCCAGAGAAAAATGATGAGCCAACATCGTTTCGAAACTCTTCAATTACATGCCGGCCAAGTACCTGATCCTACTACAAAATCCCGTGCAGTCCCGATCTACCAAACCACATCTTATACTTTTGACAATGCAGAGCACGGAGCGAACCTATTCGCGTTAAAAGAATTTGGGAACATCTACACTCGGATCATGAATCCTACTACAGATGTTTTCGAGAAGCGAGTCGCAGCACTAGAGGGAGGCGTTGCTGCTTTAGCGACGGCATCAGGGCAATCAGCTCAATTTCTCGCACTAACGAACATTATGGAGACTGGTGACAACATTGTCAGCACATCCTTTCTCTATGGGGGAACATATAACCAGTTCAAAGTTTCCTTCAAGCATCTTGGGTTAGGTGTTCGTTTTGCCGATGGAGACGGAGTAGATAGCTTTGCGGAGAAGATTGATGATAAGACAAAAGCAATTTACATCGAAACGATGGGTAATCCGAGGTTCAATATTCCTGATTTTGAGGGCTTGGCTCGACTTGCAGAAAAGAATGGCATCCCACTAATTGTGGATAATACTTTGGGTGCTTGTGGAGCCTTGTTTCGACCAATAGATTATGGTGCGAACGTTGTGGTCGAATCTGCAACCAAGTGGATTGGGGGCCACGGAACCAGTATCGGTGGGGTAATCGTAGATGCAGGAAACTTTAACTGGGGGAATGGTCGCTTCCCGTTGTTTACAGAACCATCTGAGGGCTACCATGGTATGAAATTCTGGGAGGTCTTCGGAACAGGTGGCCCAGTTTGTCAAATGCTTGGACTGCCTGCTGAGTTGAATATCGCGTTCATTATTCGAGCTCGAGTAGAAGGTCTGAGAGATTACGGAACAGCATTGAGCCCATTCAATTCCTTTATGTTGCTCCAGGGCTTGGAAACGTTATCTCTACGGGTGGAACGACATAATGAAAACGCTCAGTCTTTGGCAGAGTGGCTTGAAGCTCACCCAGCGGTAGAATCTGTAAGCTATCCCGGATTGAAAAGTAGTCCTTACCATGAACTGGCTAAAAAATACATGAGCCAGCGTGGTCACGGAATGATGCTCTCCTTCACCATGAAAGGTGGCTATGAGCAGGCGGTTAAATTTATTGATGGACTCGAATTAGCCAGTCACCTTGCCAATGTAGGTGATGCCAAGACATTGGTGATTCATCCTGCATCGACGACTCATCAGCAACTGAGTGAGCAGGAACAAAGATCTGCCGGTGTAGAGCCGACAATGGTGCGGGTATCGGTTGGCCTCGAGCATATCGATGACATTCGTGAAGACTTCCAACAAGCCTTTGATAAAGCTGCTGCGTAGCCTCTAGATAAATGGAGGCGAGGTTCATTGGGATCTCGCTCTCCATCTATCCCCTTCAAATATTCCGAGAGTAACTTTCATAAATGACCCTAGTCATCGATCGGTCAAATCATACTCTTCCGCTCATTCGACAGGAACGTATTTCTTGGATTACACCAGAGGATGCGGAACGGCAGGATATTCGTCCATTGCGGATAGGTATTTTGAATATCATGCCCTTTGGTAAGGATTACGAGTTCAATCTCCTCCATCCACTGGGATTGTCTATTCTTCAAGTTGAGCCGGTTTGGATTCGTTTGGAATCACACGAGTATTCGTCAGGCGATCAACAGCACATGTCTGACCTCTATCAGACTTATGAAAAGGCGACTCAGTTTTCCCGGTTGGATGGCCTGATTGTTACGGGTGCCCCAGTTGAAAAAATTCATTTTCATGAAGTGCGCTACTGGAGTGAGATTTCAAAGATCATTCAAGACTCTCGATTAAATTGTCCAAGTACTTTGGGAATTTGCTGGGGGGCTTTTGCTCTGGCTTTTCAGCTTGGTGTGGACAAGTTGACCTACGACAACAAACTATTTGGTCTCTTTAAACTGCTGAATCTTGATGCTGGTCACCCTATCACAGGGGAACTGGACGATGAATTCTGGTGTCCACAAAGTCGATATGCGGGCATTGACGATAGCCTGATGGAAGGAGCACAAAGGGATGGAAAATTGAATCTGCTAGCCTATGGGGAAAGAGCTGGGTATTCAATTTTTGAAACTCCTGATCATCGATTCGTAATGCACAGTGGACATCCAGAGTACAATTCAAGGCGCATTGTGTACGAGGCTGAACGCGATAAGCTAGCAGGAGATGTTTTGCCACCAGAGAACTTCGATCTCAGTAATCCAATAAATTGCTGGCGAGGACACCGCAATACCTTTTTTACCCAATGGTTGAAGTTCTGTTATCAGCAGATCAGTATGCCTCGGTGAATGTTGAACAGAGATCGACTTGGAGGAGATTAGTCATCTTCGAAAGATGACCCAGAGCGCTCCACTACCCCCCCAGCGAGGTGGGGCTTCTCGGACCTGGGCGATATACTTTTTCCCATTTTTTAACAGCCATTGCTCTACGGTCTGCTTAAGCACAGGGCCAGCTTGCGAACGGTTGCCTTTACCAGTAACAATCAAAAGTGAGTCAAGTCCGTGCAAAGCGCCGTAATGTACGTAATTCTCCACCAGCATTAAAGCTTCTTGTCGATTTTTACCATGGAGATCGAGAGTTTCGTCTGGAGCGGTATGGCTTTGAAAAGCTTTGCGAGAAGTCTTTATTTTGGCTGGTTTTGATTTCTGATCAGGCAATAAACTTGGGTCTGAATCTTCCTCTTTGTCAGGGATTTCGCCAATACTAGTAAAGATTTGATCCATCCAATTTGATTCAGTCGTTGAATCATCAAAAGAAAGGCTGGATTTTTTGGGAGTATGAGGTGGGTTGGTTTTGGACTTCAATGAGACCTCCTGACCAGCAAGGTAAGGGAGACAGGGACAGTTGCCCCTGATCAGATGTCTCAGAAATAATAGCGGGCAGCGAGTGCGTTGTAAAATCCTTGTTCTGTGCTTCCGAGGCCTTGCTGACGTCGGAGCCCAAGTTCTGCGGACAAGCCAACATTAGGGTAGTTGATAGGGAAAAATTCTGAACCAGTGAAAAGTCGGAAGAGGGTCCCTCGTTCATCTTCTTCGCTTTCGAAGCCGGCCCCTGCACCGAGGAAGAGATTATGTCCGCCTTCATTCAGAACTACTCGAGCGAAGCGGCCTTCTAATGAGAAATGAGTGATATCCATTGCTTCATGGTAGCCTATCAACAATTCCAAAGAGTCAATAGGG
>CAJXNF010000365.1 GCA_913056375.1 uncultured Pseudomonadota bacterium
TGCTTCGAAATCGAAAAGCGGCTCAAGGAAGAGTTGGATATTCCTGTCTTCCACGATGACCAACATGGGACTGCCGTCGTCACCACAGCAGCCTTGATCAATGCTCTGAAGTTAGTAGGCAAAAAAGCGGAAAGCCTCAAAGTGGTGGTTTCGGGCGCAGGAGCAGCGGGCACGGCCTGCACCAAGATGATGATGCTGATGGGGATCACCAATATTGTTTGTTGCGACAGCAGAGGGGCCCTACACAGTGGTCGTACCAACCTAAATGCTGACAAACAGTGGCTTGTTGATCATACCAACCCTGATGGCGAGACTGGATCTTTGAAAGATTTAATTCATGGAGCAGACGTATTTGTTGGAGTATCTCAGCCCAATCTGCTGGATGAACGGGATCTACAGAACATGGCAAAAGACCCGATTGTCTTTGCGATGGCTAACCCTGATCCTGAAGTCATGCCAGAAATTGCACAACCCTATGTTGCTGTAATGGCGACCGGTCGCAGCGACTATCCGAACCAGATCAATAACGTGCTCTGTTTCCCGGGCATCTTCCGTGGTGCGATTGACTCCCGTTCATCCATCATCAACGAAGAGATGAAGATGGCGGCAGCTGAAGCAATCGCTCATAGTATTGATGAAAATCACTTAGCTCCTGACTATATCATTCCCAGTGTCTTTGATCAGACTGTTGTCCCTGCCGTGTCCGAAGCTGTTCAACAGGCTGCGATCGATACTGGAGTGGCTCGTCGAGAAAAAATTGTCAGAATGGCTCCTAGCAACTCAAAATAAGACGGAGCATGAACGGCTGTCATGCGCTGACTGATAAAGCCTATCAGAGGTTGATTCGACCGTTTCTCTTCCGTCAGGATCCAGAAGAGATCCATGAATTGACCCTGAATTGGCTTGAGCAGGCAGAGCGTTTTGGAAGTCCGCATCTTTACAAACTCTTCTATCCCCCAGTTCCAGACCTACATCGCCTAAAAATCGAGTGCTTCGGTCTTGAATTTCCTAACCCTGTTGGGATCGCAGCTGGTTTAGACAAAAACGCCAAAGTATACAACTCACTGCTTTCCTTCGGCTTTGGCTTCGTGGAATGCGGGACCATTACGCCTCGCCCCCAGCCTGGAAATGAGCGTCCACGAATCTTCCGTCTATTGGAAGATGAGGCACTGATCAACCGTCTGGGGTTCAACAACCAAGGTCAGGATGCCTTGCTCCAACGTCTACATCAAAGACCAAAGCAAGGCATTGTTGGAATCAACCTTGGCAAGAACAAAGACACTCCCAACGAAAAAGCTGCTGAGGATTACCAACGACTCCTGACTGCTGTGTGGCACACTGCCAGTTACGTTGTAGTCAACATCAGTTCACCCAATACTCCAAATCTCCGTGAACTACAGGAAAAAACTGCTCTCCAACGACTGTTGGATTCCTTGTTTCAGACTGCCCAAGAGTTACAGTTACAACATCCTCGGCAACTCCCAATCTTACTTAAAATTGCTCCTGATCTGAGTGATGAGGCCCTTCGCGACCTCCTGGAAGTTGTCCACCAATTTCCTCTAGCTGGCTTGATCGCCACCAACACGACTCTTGAACGTAATCAATTACGCTCTTCTCATGCTCATCAAACAGGAGGATTGAGTGGACGTCCCTTACATACGTTGTCGACTCAAATTCTCTCGAAACTTTATCGGGAACTTCAAGGAAAGCTTCCACTGATTGGTGTCGGTGGAATCAAGGACGGTAAAAGTGCCTACGATAAGATCAAAGCCGGAGCCACTCTGCTGCAAGTCTACACAGGGCTTGTTTACCAGGGCCCTGGCTTAGCAAATCAAATCTGCCGAGAACTGCTGACACATCTGGACAAAGATGGTTACGCTCACCTTTCGGATGCAATTGGTGCGGATCATCGCTCCTAGCTACTACCAATTCTAAAAATCTGATTGCTCTTTTAATCAATTACTGTATTGCTACGTCCTCGTGCTGGGTGCCGCACTTGCGGAGAATAGGGAATCCGGTGAAATCCCGGAGCTGTCCTCGCAACTGTGAAGGGTGTATCTCACAACCGTTAGCCACTGCAAAAGCGGGAAGGCGTTGTGAACTTGCCCTGAGCCAGGAGACCTGCCCATCACACGTTCAGATTCAGGCGAGGAACCTGAGAGGCTGACGATTTCTAGTCGATCTGCAGAATAACCAAGTCTGGCTGATCCCCTATCCGTCCTATCGTCCCAACCTCTCATCTTCCCGTCTTTCGTATTCTCCAGATCAAGGTGACGCATTTGCGGATTCTGGTCACTGGTGGTGTTAAGAGTGGAAAGTCGCGCTTGGCCGAAAAGCTGGCGCTCTCAATTCCTGGAACAGACCTACCGATCTATCTAGCAACAACCGAATTCACCGAAGATCCAGAGCTACAACAACGTATTGCTCTTCACCGACAACAGCGAGCGGGGCGTTTTGTCACTATTGAGGAGGGCCTCTGGTTACATCAGAAGCTCCCAAAGGAACCTCGGATCGTACTGGTGGAGTGTCTGACCATGTGGCTGAACAATCTGCTGCACCATGGCCATGATGAAGAGCGGGCCTTCTCGGAACTGGAGGCTCTCTGGAACAGCCCTCATCAATTTGTGCTGGTATTGAATGAAGTAGGCTTGGGAATCGTTCCAACTAATCCCCTAGCCAGGCGCTTTGCTGATCTCTCCGGAAGAGTGGGCCAATGGTTGGGGGAACGTTGTGATCAGGTTTTCTTGTGTGCGGCTGGTCTTCCACTACAACTCAAGTAATTGAATAAGCATGTCAGAAGGAACGGACGATTTTGGGTTGGTGATCGCAGGACACGGTAGTCGAGATGCTGATGGTACCAGAGAGTTTGAAGAAGCCCTGATGCTTCTCAAGCAACGTCAGCCAGATCGTGTCATCACGCACGGTTTCCTCGAGTTCGCAACTCCCACAATTGATGAGGCCTTACGCGAAAATGTTCGCATGGGATCCCGCAAGATTGTGATGGTTCCTGGAATCCTCTTTGCCGCCAGTCACGGCAAGAACGACATGCCTGTTGAATTACTGAGCGTGAAGCCAGAATTTCCGGAAGTTGAATTCCACTACGGTGGACCGATGGGCATTCATCCGCTGCTGCTAAAACTGTTTCAAGAGCGAATCATCAGCGCTGAAGCACAATCTGCCCAGATGATCCCTCGGCATGAATCGCTACTTGTCGTTGTTGGGCGTGGGACTACCGATCCAGATGTGAATTCCAATGTAAATAAGCTGGCACGTATGGTTGAGGAGGGGATGGGTTTTGGGAGTTCCTATGTTTGCTACTCTGGAACTGCAAAGCCGCTGGTTGCTGATGGAATTGCCAGAGCAGCACAAATGGGCTATCGGCGTGTCGTGGTGATCCCCTATTTCCTATTCACTGGTATCCTGATCAAGCGGATTTACAGCGCAGTCGATGAGGTTCAGCCCAAATTTCCTGATGTAGAAGTTCTCAAAGCAGGCTATCTGGGAGTTCATCCTCATGTGACAGATGTTTGGGTCGAAAAGGCCCGGGAAGCCTTGGTTGGCATCAATTCCTCCAACTGCAGTCTCTGTAAATATCGCACCCAGATCGTGGGTTACGAAGGTGAAGTTGGCAAGGTGCAAGAGGCCCACCACCATCATGTGCGA
>CAJXNF010000366.1 GCA_913056375.1 uncultured Pseudomonadota bacterium
TTTGCCCTTCGTGATTCTGCGGAGCATTTCCCGCTCGTTGTTTGCGCAGCGGTAGTCGTCCTCCAAGCAGTTCAGTTTTTGATGGATCCAGACACGAAAAGTATCTCGCGCTTTTCGTGTCTCAATTTCTCTCAAAAGAATGGGTTCCACAGTCGAATATACCAGGTTGAAAACGCTGACCGTTGCCAGTTGTTCCTTGGCTAAATCAATGATGAAGTCGTACTTCTGGCAGAACTCCTGCTTCTCTGCAGGGATCTCAGTACCAAAATTGCGACGGCGGTTGCATTCCATCGTCTCACGACGTTGGCTGATATCCAGTTCTTCCTGCAATACCCGAAAACGCATGTCGTAGAGGGCATGTTGTAATGGATATCGCTCACCCTGCATGACGTAAGTAGCAAAGGTCTTGACTGCTTCCTCCTGAAAGCGTTCCACGAATTGCCGAAAGATTTGGGTAGAAGCCCAGACCAGTGTCGCTCCGAGTGTGCAAGCAATGGCAGTCAGCAACCACTTGTATTTCATCTGGATTGTCCGCACAAAGATTTATGAAAATTGAGTCGTCAAATCCAAGCAAGCGATATTCCACCCCTCTCTGATTTCAAAATGACGACTTTTTGGAAGCTGATCTACCGTTATATTTTACAGCCATTGCTGATGCAGCTCATTCAGCAGCAAGCGAAGAAAAAGCCCAACCTGAAAGAGGCTCTTGACGGTAGAATCGGCCTCTGGGAGAGAATGGATGAAGCCCTTCAGCAACGTGACTGGAACTTACCACTACTCTGGCTACATGCGGCAAGTGCTGGTGAAATTCTACAAGCCGAGCCAATTCTGAGGCAATTTGAGAAGGAAAATGTACAAATCGCTCTGACTTATACCTCGGTCAATGCGAAGCGTTGGTTAGAAAGTGGCTCTACCAAGTTACCTGATTCTGTAATTTGGAAAGATTATCTGCCTATAGACAGTCATTTTAATGCTTTACGAATTTTAGCGAAACTTCAGCCCAACGCACTGGTTTATGTCAGCTACGATCTTTGGCCGAATTTAGTTTGGGAGGCACAGCGAAGCGGCGTACCCCAATTTTTAGTTTCTGCTTTGGTGCATCAGGGTTCTTGGCGTCACAGCAACTTGATTGGTAGAAGTCTCTTTTCAACTATTTACCAAGCAATGCAGGAGATCGCAGCAATTTCTGCAGGAGATGCCAAACGTATTTCAGAAAGCTATCCAAAGTCGATCATCAAAGTCGTTGGGGATACACGCGTTGATAGCGTTCTTTCTCGTCGAGATGGTGTGACTGCACCCGATTTCCCCAAAACATGGAATAAAGCAAATGTGCTAATTGGAGGCAGTATTTGGCCAGCTGATATAGTTTGCTTGCGTTCTGTCCTCCTGGAGGCTCTTGAAGAGTTACCAGAATTGCGCCTGATTCTTGTACCACACGAGCCCACTGAGGAACATATTTCGGAGATTCAAGAAATATTTTCAAGGTACCCAATTCATCTTTGGAGTCAGGGTCAGAGAGAGGAATTTGCAAAAGCTCGTGTATTGATTGTTGACGCAATCGGGGTTCTATCCAGCCTTTATGCCAAGGCAAATTTAGCCTTCGTGGGTGGGGCCTTCACTACAGGAGTCCATAACATCATGGAGCCAGCTGCGTTCGGATTACCAACATTTTTTGGACCACGCTTTCACAATTATGCGACAGCAGTTCGTTTTGTTGAAGACAAGCTGGCTTACAGCGTACAAGATGCTGAGGAACTTCGGTCGTCAATGATGCCTCTGCTGAAAGAGCCTGACAAAGCAAAAGAGCTTGGTTTGCGAGCACGAAACTTACTTGAGCAGGAAGCTGGAGCCGCCCAGCAATGTGCTGAGTTGGTTAGGCCATTTCTCCTGAACTCCGGGAATCCATGAAGAATTTTTGCTACAGTGCTTTGCTGATGTTAGCTGCCTGTCAATCTAGCTTGCCATCGGAACCACTTTTGACCAGATGCGAGCGCGAGCCGCGTTGGAGCCCTCTGCCTTTTTATCAAACCTTCCAAATTGAATGTGAGCCCCTTCCTCAAGAGCTGGTCGAAACCCCACGACAAGTTCGGCAATACCATTTGAGTTGTCCCAATCATCCAAACTACTGCTATCGCAAAGCTGAGTTAATTTGTGGACCTAATTACAATCTGCTTAGAACAGCTCCCTTTGCTAATCCTGGTGAGTTGATCGTGGAATGCAATTAAAACCAATGCGATTGTTCACACCAGCCAAGATCAACACTATTTTACAAATTCTCAGCAAACGTGAAGATGGATTCCATGAAATCTTCACCCACATGGTTCCCATTAGTTTTTTTGACGAATTGACCCTGCAAGAGCATTCAATGAAGCACTTCAGTTTTCGCTGCAATCTTCGAGAACTTGAAGGGCCGGAGAATCTAGTCTGGCGAGCACTAAAGCTGTTTGAAGAAGCTTCAGGGAGGACAGTGCGCCTCATCATTCACCTTCAAAAAAGAATTCCAAGCGGTGGCGGACTTGGTGGTGGGAGCGGCAACGC
Organism: uncultured Pseudomonadota bacterium; assembly: GCA_913056375.1. Lineage (GTDB taxonomy): Bacteria > SAR324 > SAR324 > SAR324 > NAC60-12 > JCVI-SCAAA005. The sequence goes on from CAJXNF010000366.1 coordinate 2,539, forward strand.
TGCAGCTACATTGCTCGCCCTTAACCGCTGGTACGATGAGCCTCTCGCTGAAAAAGAACTGGCGGAGCTTGGTGAGCAATTGGGTTCGGATGTCCCATTTTTTCTGAATCCAAGACCAACCTTGGCAACCGGTCGAGGAAACGTTTTAAGATCTTTGCAAAATTATCCTTTGGGAGAGATCCTTCTCGTGATTCCGACGTTTAGCATATCCACTGCGAAAGCCTACGGTGACTGCAAACCGAAAATGTACAGCCCCAGTGCTTTACCAACTACTCTCACAGAGTTAGCATCAGAGATCGAAAATCAGTTCCACGAATCACTTTTTTCCAGCTATCCCGAGTTGAATCAGATTTGTGAATTACTTTTAGAACTCGGTGCCCTGGCTGCGGCTGTATCGGGTAGTGGTTCCACAGTGTTTGGACTTTTTGATAGTTCTCTGGAACGAAATTTTGCAATGACCCAGCTCCAGGAACTAAAAGACTACACTTTAATTCCCTGCAAGATGCTGAATTCCCAAAATTATTTCTCTCAACAAAATTAATTTCTGGTAGAAATCGGCCTGTATTATCTGGGACTGACCTAAGCATAGGTGGTGTAGTTGCTGCATCTTGTTCAAACATGCTCTGTTTTCAGAGTAAAATTTATTTGGAATCAACTATTTACATTCTTATTTCAAAAGAATCTGTAAACTAAAAATTCTAATTGTAACGACAGTTACAGCACTCACCAACACTCCATAGAATGGATTCTAAACTGGAGCAAATTGATGGATTCAGTCCTCACGGCCTTCCCCGCAAAAGTAAAAATTAATTCAATAATTAAATTAACTGTCAGCTTAATTGTTGTCTGTCTGATGTTAGCTTCCTGCAATACTGTGAGGAAAAGCCCTAGAAGCAGTATTCCCTTTAGTTCAAAACCTTATGAACCCCAATCATATGGTATCAAGGACAAAAGTCCTGAGCTGTGGAATCTTAACAATGCCCGCGTGGATTCATACGTCGAGCGTTACAGCAAAACTAAGACAGTGGAAACCTGCTTGCGGCGGTCAAAACAAAATGGATACTTGAAATATATTCATCGAGTTTTTTATGATCGCCGATTGCCCCCAGAATTAGCTCATCTCC
>CAJXNF010000367.1 GCA_913056375.1 uncultured Pseudomonadota bacterium
TCAGGTGGTCCGTTGGCAATGTTGGCTTCTGTGATGCGTTCAGCCCATTTCTGCGAAGACGATGATGTCATCCCAAAGGGTTGCTTTATTTCTCACCCCACCAATCACCTCCTACATCATTGGATTACTAAGCAATTCAAGCCGGTGAGTGATAGCTGGGTTGAAATTGAAAATCGCAATTTACTTTTTTAAGTACTTAATAGCCGCTTTCAGACAGGAGTTTCGCGTAAGGACTATCTTGGTCCTGAATCATTGTTTGGTGTCTACCTTGTTGAACAACTTGACCTTGATCCATTACGAGAATCAGATCAGCGTCGCGTATTGTGCTTAGACGATGAGCGACAATCACCTGAGTACAGCCCCGCCGACTCAAATTGTCGATCACCTTTCGTTCTGTTTCGGCATCAAGAGCTGAAGTTGCCTCATCCATAACGAGAATGCTGGGGTGCCTTACGAGGGCTCTAGCTAATTCCAGGCGCTGACGTTGACCACCTGAGAGGTTATGGCCACCTTCGCTAAGGACAGATTCAAAACCTTCTGGAAGACCTTGGATAACTTCATAGATCTCTGCATCTTTACATGCTCGTTGAAGTTCTGATGTGCTGATTGAGGAGTTCCAGAGAGTTAGGTTGTCACGGACAGAGCAGCCATAGATCTGGATATCCTGCTGAACCATGGCAAGTGAGTTGGTAGTGACTGCGCGAGGGATATCGATTAAAGATGAACCATCAAACAGAATTTCTCCATCAGTCGGCTGATGGAGTCCGGCAATAAGCTTGGCTAAAGTGCTCTTGCCACTACCGCTTCCACCAACTAAAGCAATTCGCTGACCAGGGTGAATGGTTAGATTGAGTTCCTTAATAAGCGGATCTTTGATGGCTACAAATCCAAAGCTGATTGCTGCAAGAATGATTTCTCCACTGAGACGGCTATTGGTATCAAATGTCAGGTCAGAGTCTTCATTTTGAAGAAGAGGGTCATGCGCCTGTTCAAGGACATCTTCGAGACGTAGAACCTCAGCTTCAAAACTTGGAAGGGTCTGGATAAAGTTGATAACACTGTCAATCTGGGTCTTCAGAGAAAGTGCAATAGTCTGAGCCGCCAACAACATACCAAGAGTCAGTTCACCCTTGATAACAAGAAAAAAGCCAATTATAAAAATAGCAACTTCGTTAAAAGTATTAAGTGCGTTCGGAATAACGCGAATTCGAGCATTTCTTAATTGCAGCTTTTGGAATGTATTCAAAAGCCGACTTTGATAGCCTGAATATCGACGGAAGACATCCTGCTCTAGGGCAGCAGCCTTGATTGTTTCAATATCACTTACTGCGGCAACTGTAACAGCCGCCGCTTTGCCTGCATCCTTCTGCAGTGTGAGACTTGCATCTTTTTGTATCCTCAGATTGGCGTTAACAACAGCTGCATTGATTCCAGTAGTTGCCAAAACCAAAAGTCCCAGCCAGGGACTATATAGCATCGTAAGGACTAGATAAAATATTAAAAGAACAATCGATGTCGCCATTGGAATTAGGCGACTACCAATGAATTCGGTAATGCTCCCATTTGATTTCATTCGCGTAGCAATGTCTGACGCATAACGCTGGCTGTAAAAACGCTCTGGTAATGCCAACATTTGATGCTCAAAGCTCACTGCAAACCGTCGTGTCAGTCGTCGCTCTAAGGAACGTGTACCGAGCAGTTGGAGATATTGCAGGAGAGCCTGAAGACAGATTGTTAGTGCCATTGCCCAAAGCATTGGCTTCAGCCAGTTGGCCATTCCATTACCAATCACCTCATCGATATAGATTTGAGAAAAGATCGGCATTACCAACTGCGGCAGGATCAGTAATAGCCCGCTCAGTAAGATGAATAGTGCTCCTCCAGGCTCTGTGAAAAGACGCCTCCAGACGATCGGCCAAACCGTTGGAGCATGTCCTTCACGGATAAACGTTTCGTCAGGACTTAGGGTTAGGACTATTCCGGTGTAGCTGATTTCAAATTCTTCTAGGCTCACCCTGCGAGGACCTAGTGCAGGGTCATTAAGAGCAATTCTGTCGCCGACAAATCCCTCAAAAACAAGAAAGTGATTAAACTCCCAAAATAAGATCGCAGGAGCATTAACTTTTTCAAGGGCTTTTATGCCTTTTTTAAAACCTTTACCGCTAAGGCCAAAACTTTTGGCTGCTAAAATAAGATTCGCGGCATCACTTCCGTCCCTTGATACGCCACAGCGTTCACGCAATTGGGTTAAAGGAATATAACGTCCATAATGCTGAAGGATAATTCCCAGTGAAGCTGCCCCACATTCGGTGCTCTCCATTTGCAGACGTGTCGGAGTCTGTACCCACCGACCCTGGATCTTGGCCTGTACTTCATTGATAAGCTGTCGCAGCGAATTAAAAATCATAGTGATATTCCGAATTAATAAATCCCTGTCAAGTCACGCATGATCGGAATCACATAACTGATGGGTCTTCGCTCCTCAACCAAAACGCGCACATTGGTCGTCGTACCAGCCGTAAATTGAATTTTGGGTCCTGAACTTCCACCCCAGTCATACCCACTAAATGTTGTCGGGTCTCGCTTCAGCGTGGTACTGACTTCAATAAGTGCACCAGAAGAACCAGCCTTGACCGACTCAACTAAAGACCTCACACCAAGTCGTTTGACGATCGCTTCTTCTCGAACTGGTAGTGGACGGATCTTGACGATTTCACCTTCGATACCACCATGACGCTGTTGTTTGGTAGTGGTTGGACTAACTCTTACGCGTTGCCCTTTCTGTAATCGTTTACCATCTTTAGTGGGAAAGAAGACCAGGCTTTCGAGATCATTGCCAGTGCCTTCACGTTGCATCGTGAACAAAGTGGATCCACCATGCACGACCTCTCCCTCATGAACTCCGCGGTCGACGATACAACCACTGATTGGAGCACGAATGAGGTTTGTGCGTTCAATTTCTTCCTGTCTTGACAAAATTCGATTTTGCTGTTCCTGGATCTGCAGTTCGCGTCGACTATTTTCAGACTGCATTGAGTAGCGCAACTGACTGAGTTGCTGTTGTCTCCGAGTAAAGTCGTCTTTTGAAATCAGACCATTCTGTGCAAGATGAGATACCCTTCCGATTTCTACTTCTAATTGATTAAGTCTGTCTTTTGCAAGGCTATCTTGTTCCTGGTCTTGGCTAATCATCTGCTCTAATTGTGTTTCAACCGCTTTCATTTCTATTTCTTGGCTGACAGGGTCAATCGTTGCCATGAGGGTGTCTTCCTGGAGACAATCCCCAACATCGACTGCAAGATCAGATATTTGACCAGTTGTTTCGCTTTGGACCACCGTGAGGCTGTTGGGTTTGATCAACACACCTTTGCCGCTGATCCTTACGGGGATACGTCCGAAAATCGACCAACCGAGAATGGTTAAGCTGAACACACTAAGTGAGATAAGCAGAACCCACTGTGTCGGACGCAGAAGCTGAAGTGGTTGATTGAGTTGCTCTGGCGTGGATAATGCATCCAGCGCAGCTTTCCGGAAAATGCTCATTGGATTTGGCGTTGCATTAAACGAAAGAACAGGCCGTTATTGGCCATGAGTGAGTCGAAATCACCTTGTTCTTTAACCTGCCCTTGCTCTAAGACGATGATTCGATCAGC
>CAJXNF010000368.1 GCA_913056375.1 uncultured Pseudomonadota bacterium
TTGATCAGTCCCAAAAACACATGGAGCAATCATGGCAGTCCCCAAACGAAAAATTTCCAGAAGCAGACGTGATAACCGCAGAGGTCATGTCAATGTTGCGGTTCCTGCGCTTTCAAGTTGCACCAATTGTGGTGAGATGACTCGTCCCCATCGAGTTTGTCAGCATTGTGGATACTTCAAAGGTGTCCAAGTGATGGAAGTTAAGCAGCAGTTTTAATCATCATCAGAATCCTCCGAGGGGGTGTTCATCCCCTCTTCCAACCCACCATCTTGTACAAGCATGCCAGTAGCGGTTGATGCGATGGGGGGAGATTCCCCGTTATCCATCCAGTTGGAGGGAGCCGTACGAGCTGCCAACGAATTAGGCATTGAAGTAGTTCTTGTTGGTCACGAGACGCAAATCAAGGACCGACTCAAAAACATGCCGCATTCAGCAAATAAAGTGCGTATTGTCCACTGTGAGGAGATGGTGGAAATGCATGAATCTCCTAGTCAAGCATTGCGGCAAAAGAAGGATTCTTCAATCCGTGTTGCGATGGATCTGCACAAGCGTGGAGAGGTTGATGCTGTCGTGAGTGCTGGCAACACAGGCGCTGCAATGGCCACTGCCAAATTTGTTCTAAAATCTATTCCAAAAATAGATCGGCCTGCTATCGCTACACTCATGCCGAGTACACAACGCAATCGTCCCTTTGTGATTCTTGACATTGGCGCCAATACGGATTGCAAACCAGAGTATTTGTTGCAATTTGCACTGATGGGGGGAGCCTATGCTCAAACGATGCTGAACATCGATAATCCACGAGTAGCCCTTCTCAATAACGGTGAGGAAGAAGGTAAGGGAAATCAAAACCTCAAGGAAACCTATCCCTTGCTAAAGATGAGCACGCTTAATTTTTATGGGAACATCGAAGGTAAGTTGATGTACCAGAATGAAGTAGATGTAGTGGTATGCGATGGCTTTGTGGGGAATATCACGCTCAAGGTGGCAGAGGGGACCTTTGATTTTGTAAGGCAGGTTCTCAAGGAAGAAATTGAGAAGTCTTGGGTAGCAAAGTTAGGATATTTGTTGATGAAGGGGCCGTTCAAGGCCTTGAAAGAGAGGGGAGACTATACTGAAATTGGCGGGGCGCCACTGCTCGGGGTACAGGGCACAGTCGTCATCTGTCACGGTAGTTCAAAGCCCTACTCCATTAGGAATGCAATTCGCCATGCAGAGAACTGTGCAAGTATGAAGTTGAACGATAAAATTTCTTCCCTTGTTCTAGAAAATCAGAATCTGCTTTTGCCAAGGAACGAATCCACTCCGCTAGCTGCTACTGGATAAATCCTCAGTTTTGTTGCAGGTGCATCTTCAATTGCTCCTGCACAAATTCTTCGCATGCGTCCCAGTGCATGTTTTCTCGCTTTAGCTTCTCGTACAAATTAAAGAGAATTTGAAACTGATCCATTAGGCTGATCCCTTGATCGGTAAGATCTAGGGGAAGAAGGCGGTGACGCAGAAGATTCAGTGTGTAAACTGTCTCTTGGTAAGAATTTTTGCTCAGCAGTTTTTCATCGTAATCATGCATGAGGTAGCAAAACAGGAAAAAGCCTTCATCGTCAAGTTCCCGGGCCCATTGCCAGGTTTGATCCTGGAATTCATGCTTCCCAAGAAATTCATCTCGGGCTTGATGAATCATCCCATAAAATTCGTCTTCTTCCTGCATTATTGCTCGGTTCGATTCAGCGATAATAGGGGTTTGATCCACTATCATGGTCAGTTGCATCATGGATGGCAACGATATCCGGTACACTCTCTTTCATCATTACTTCTACACCCTGCTTAAGAGTTACGTCCACCATTCCACATCCTTGGCAGCCTCCTCCAAATCGCAAGAATACTTCTCCATTTTCAATTCTGCTTAGACTGACGACACCTCCATGGGAAGCAACCATAGGATTGACCTGCTCATCTAAAACTTGACGCACTCGATCTTCAAAATTTCCTCGAAGTTTCCCGATACCAAGTCCTTCATTAACTACTTCGATCTCCCCTGTGTCTTCATCAATTTGGATTTCGGTGCCTTCTAGAAATGGTAGTAATGAGAAATCCATCCAGAAGACAATTCCTTCCTTCTCGAAACGTTGCATTTGCTCGGTATCGTCGTCTTTTAAAGGTCGAAGTGTATAGACACCTTTGGTCGGTGATTTTGGTTCAACAGCTAGGAGCCATCCATCTGAAGCATCCTCATGCTGAGCTTGAATTTTCTTCAAAGCCTCAGGACTGATGGTGAAGAATGATTCATCCACTTGTTCATAAAGATCCAAGAAGCGGTCTACATAGTAGAACGTATCAAAGCCATTGTCGTAAAGAATTTCAGCTGCTGTTAGTGTCTCTCCTTGCCCTCCACCGTAAAGTAAAATGTCGCCGGTGAAAGGCATTTGGTAGATTGAATTTTCGAAGTGCTCAATGGGAAGATTATGCGCACCAGGCAAATGGGAAATTTCATAATCGCCTGCACCTCGAAGATCAAACAAGTAAACTCGTTTTGCAGTGCGGCGTTTTGCAAAAAAGTCTTTGACGCTCAGTTGATAATTTTCAGGACGGAATAACTCATCTTCAGTATTTGAAAGATCCTTGAATTTGAACATGGATCACCTGTTGAGGGAGGTTGCTAATGAACTAAGAATATCCCAAGGGTTGTTGGCTGTCAATTTGAGCCGGATGATATGTTGAAAGATTCTTGAAGTTATAATTAAGCCTATATATTCTAAATTGTTTTTGTCTTTTTCACCTTAGCCACATAGGAGGGGTTATGGAAAGGAAGACACTAAAGGTCCTTAGCGGAGTCCGAAATCTTCGGCAACAACTTTTTCAGGAACTGAGTCAGGGGGAGAAATCAGCTCCTAGAAAAGCGAGGTTATTGGCAGAGTTGGAGACGTTGAGGAAATGTCAACCTTACCCAAAACGGACCCATGATTAATGGTGAGCCGAAAAAGGGGTCGGAGATACTCAAAGTAACTTCGACCCCTTTTTGTTTTTTTAGGCATTGCCTAAAACTGTTTTGGTAAGTTTGGTGTTGGTTGCAGAGTTGTTTTCAGTGATCTCTTGCAGAAGCGCCTGAAGAGGATGCATCGGGCGGAAGCCAGAAAAACGCTTCACTTGAGAACGACATGAATACCCTGTTGCCAGAATTGTGGCCTGTTGTGTCAATTCGTTGGGCATGTGGTGCTGCCAACTCATTTTGAAAATACCCCTTGATTCGTCGTAGTGTTCCTTCTCATGACCATAAGTACCCGCCATCCCGCAGCATCCTGTCGCCTCAAGTTTCAGATCGAGACCCAATGACTTGAATACGTTTTGCCATTGTTGTTGGGATTGAAGAGCGAGGGTCTTCTCTGAGCAATGCCCAAGTAAACGGTAACTCCGGAGTGGTTCTGAAATCCGGTTTGAACGCAATTGATCAGTCTGCTGTACTAACCATTCTTGAGGCAGCAGTATTTCAACTGGTAACTGCTTCAATCCTAAAGACTTGGGGTATTCGTCTCGGTAAGTTAAGACCATGCTTGGTTCAATCCCAACGATTGGAACTCCTAAAGTGGCTAGTGTGTGGAGCCATTCGGAATTCTTTCGAACCAACGGATCAAACCAGTTGAGCAATCCCTTGAT
>CAJXNF010000369.1 GCA_913056375.1 uncultured Pseudomonadota bacterium
GTTTTGTAGGCAGGCAAGATTGACGGGTCGTCGGAGTCCGCCCACGCTGACTTCTCCAAGAAACTTGGACTTGTCGATGATTCTTTCAATTTGACCAGGGATTCCTAAACACATGAGTTTTCCTTGATATGCGTCCGTTTAGATTTTTTGAGCATTACTTTTGCTGATTGTCAGTAAGTGCTTTCAGGCAGTATTGTGAATTAGTTGTACGGTGGTTTGAACTTGCACACCCTGCTGCGCTTCGGGTAGTTGTTTCAGAGACTGAATTCCTAGTCAACAACAATAATTAAATCTATCGAAGATCTACGGGGGTCTTATTTTTTCGTAACTTACCACGAACGGTTGTATTGTTGCCAGAATGCGAGGAAATCTGAAGTCAGCTTATTGCTGAAAACAACAAATATTCATTAAGTTCAGAGCGTGGAGAAACAAATGTCAGAAAACAAGACAGGATTTTGGGTAGTTGATCAGCGTCCGATGCAAGTTGAGCAAATGATGTTTACAGATGAAATGAATCAGGAACTGAAAACTCTGAAAGATGATCAGGTGAAGAGAGTAGCAATTATTGGTGCTAGAGGAGTTGGAAAGACATTATTTGCCCAAGCCTTGGCAGGCTTCCAAAGCATAGTAATCAAAGTCTCAGAACTCGGTAGTGTGCAGATTCCCAGTTCTGAAATAGTTATTCTGAAAGGAGTAGATCAGCATTCTAAGGCGGAAGTTTTGAAAATATCAGAAAGAGAGCAGCAAATCATCTTAGTTGCTCAGGAAAACATCACAGAGCACACTGGAGAATCAAATTCTTTTCGTACCGTGAACTTGGAAGAATTGATGCCAAAGAATCAGAAATCTTTCGAAAAGATAAGGAACTACTTACTTAATATTCTTGAGCAGAATCAGATTCGGCTTCAAGTCAGTGATCTACAGTTTCAGTTAAATCTTGAAGAAATTTTCGATAAGCTGTGGCCTAACATGAGACAAATCATTCGGCAAACACAAATGAGATCCAAAACTGGAGAATGGATATCAATACCTGTTTGACCAACCAGTTGAGATCAGGTCTGATCTCAAAAAAAGAAATTTAATCACTGATCAAACTGTGTAACGTTCTTTTACAGTATCTAGATTGACTGGATACTGAATAAATGAAAGATCAAAAAATCATTGTTCAGATAAGTAACTTTCTATGTTGATGTAATGAATTATCTTGGAGTTTGTGAAGGTGATGTCGGCACATGAACAAAATATTTTAGATCACCCTCATTCCAAAAAAACTCTTCAAAGTGGACGTTGTAGATTTCGTTTAGTAGTTGAGAAGTCATTATCTGCTGACAACTGCCATAGTAATGCTTAGAAAATCCCAGCATAATGAGGTGATTACAGAAATGGAAGGCATGGTTCGGGTCATGTGTGGAAAATATTACAGTTAGAGATTTGACTTCTTGGAGTTCATTTAAAATTGCAAATAGTTTTTCTTGGTTCTGTAAATCCAAAGCAGAGCTTGGTTCATCCAAGATGAGTAAATTGCATTCGGAAGTGAGAGCTTGTGCAATCAATACCAGCTGTTTTTGGCCTCCACTTAGTGTCATGAAAGAGGTTGTTGCTAGATGCTCGAGCGACATCATCTCTAACCATCTTTCTGCCTCTGCATGATCAGTAGAATTTGGCTGTTGGTACCATTTGAGATAGCGGGTCCGACCCAGTAAAACCATCTCAAGAACATTTAGGTCGCTCTTAAGGTTTACATCTTGAGGCAAGTACGCAACTGTGCCCTCAACCTTGACACTTCCTGATGTAGGACGATCGAGTCCAGCCAATATTCGCAACAACGAGCTTTTACCCACGCCGTTGGGTCCAACCACTCCTAAACTAGAGCCTCTTGGAAGTTTGAAATCCAAGCTCTCGATCAGCCGCTTTTTTCCTCGTTGTACTGCTAAAGCTGAAGCAGCTAGGATTGTCTGATTCATACCTTAGGATTCCAGTCTCCGCCGAAGTAGATACGCAAAAAAAGGTGCACCAATCAGTGCCGTGATTACTCCGAGAGGAATCTCCATTGAACTTAGCCCTCTGCAAAGATAATCAATGATCATCATGTAATAAGCTCCGATGAATGCAGAAACAATTAATAGAGAGAAGTGATTGGATTTTGAGAAGTTTCTTGCAATGTGAGGTACGACAAGCCCAACCCAGCCGACGACTCCAGCGACAGAAACTACGCCAGCACAAATGACTGTAACCAGACCTAAAACGGACCAGCGATTACGCTCTACATTCAAACCGAGTGATTTGGCATGATCATCACCGAGATTGAGTACATCAATGCGATATCCCAAGATAATTAAGGCGAGTAGTGCGATCAGTATGAGGGGGCCGACAAGCTGAATCTTGGCGTAACTTGCTGTCGCAAAAGATCCCATTAACCAGTAAGTGATTGCGGGAAGCTTATCATCTGGATCTGCGATGAACTTTACCATGGAGACTAAGGCCAGGAAAAAGCTACTGGAGACAATTCCCGCCAGTACAAGTGTTAGTCGGCTTGTGTATCCTTGCACTCTCGCCACGACAAAGACCAAAATCATTGCGATCAGACCGAACAGAAAAGCAAGCGATAGTGTGAGGAAACTGTTCTCAGAGATGAGAATTCCAAGAGCTCCCCCAAACGCCGCACCAGAATATACCCCGATAATCTGAGGGCCAATCAGAGGATTAGCAAAGACTCCTTGCAGTGCACAACCACAAGCTGCGAGCCCAGCTCCACAGATCATGGCTGTGAGTGCGCGTGGAATTCTAATGAGCAGAATTACTCGCTCAACAATCGCGTCTAATTCGAACGTGGGATGGAAGAGGTTGACAAGAATTTTGCCAAGATCAGCAACGGAAGAATTGAGTTGACCCGAAGTAATATAGAGGACTGGGATAGTCACTGCGATGAGAACTAATCCCAGTTTTTTCAGAAACAATTTCGATCACTTGAATAAGTTTGTATATCCTTTTGATCCAGCATTCATTTTCATTTTTAGAATCTCATTCAGATCCGAATCAGCAGCGTCGGTCTCATAGAGCATCTTGTAAGAACGTTTTATCTCATCACGGAGTGGATAGCTGTGGTGCTCCGGATAGGTTAGCATCCCTAGCCACATCCAAGTCAAAGGTGACTCCTGATTAGGAGGATCCCAGCGATATCCTCCAAGTGGCATGGAGTAAACGGTCTTATTGAGCGCTGCATCAGTTACTGAAAAGACAGGGTGTTCGATATAATCTTTGGGAGAGAGTTTTGGTTCGAATCCATTCATCAGGACTATGTCTGGATTCCACGCTACAACCTGCTCTGGAGTTACATTGTAGAACCCTTTGTTTCCTGCAGCAGGATTGATCCCACCAATGAGATTGATATAGAAATCGTTATAGGTTCCTTTGCCAGCAACCTGTAAATTGTTCTTAAATAGCCGAAAATAGAGAACATTTTTTTTCTTTTGGATCTTGGCTGAATTGGTTTTGACTTCTTTCATGGTCTGTTCACGCCAATTCACCATTTTCAGCGCCTTGTCTTCCTTACCAAGTACGGTTGACATGATCCGAATCCACTCCCGCGTGTCTTGTTCATTCCGAATCATAATAGCTGCCACATTCAAACCAGCGTTGGTCAAAGGATC
>CAJXNF010000370.1 GCA_913056375.1 uncultured Pseudomonadota bacterium
GGAATGGACCCAGCCGAACTACGCATGAAAAACTTCATTCCTGCGTTTGACGGTGTGGATCAGCCTGGCTATCAAACACAGGTTGCCCTGCAGTACGATAGTGGAGATTACGCCGCTGCAATGAAAAAGGCCCTGGACTTACTAGGTTATGACGATCTACGCAAAGAACAGGAAGAAGCCCGCAAGCAAGGACGCTACATCGGTATTGGCTTCTCTGCCTACATTGAAGCCTGTGGAATTGCTCCTTCTGCTGTAGTCGGTTCACTCGGAGCCCGTGCAGGTCTCTTTGAAAGTGCCAACGTTCGAGTTCAGCCAACAGGTAAGGTCTCAGTCTACACGGGAAGTCATTCTCATGGACAAGGCCATGATACGACCTTTGCTCAGGTTGTTGCGGATCATCTCGGCATTGCTTTGGAGGATATCGAAATTATCCATGGCGATACCGAGCAAGTTCCCTTCGGAATGGGAACCTATGGTTCAAGAAGCTTGGCTGTTGGTGGCAGTGCCATCGTCAAGGCTCTGGACAAAGTGAAGGAGAAGGGAGCCAAGGTCGCAGCTCATCTACTAGAAGCCTCGGAGCAGGATCTGGAGTATATCGATGGGAAGTGGACAGTGAAGGGAACGGACAAGTCAATCGGCTTCGGTGAGGTTGCCTTGGCTTCTTACGTACCTCACAATTTCCCAGAAGGGCTGGAGCCAGGGATTGAGTTCAACAGCTTCTATGATCCCACCAACTTCACTTATCCATTCGGAACTTATATTGCCGTCGTAGAAGTGGATGCGGAAACAGGCACCACCGAGATCAAGCGCTTCGTCGCAGTTGATGATGTCGGCAACGTAGTAAACCCAATGATTGTCGAAGGCCAGGTGCACGGTGGACTAGCTCAGGGGATTGGTCAGGCGCTGCTGGAAGGCGCTGTTTATGATGAGAGTGGTCAGTTGACCACAGGAACCTATCTGGATTATGCAATGCCACGAGCTGATGATCTTCCTTCTTATGAGGTTGATCGGAACGTCACCCCATGCCCTCATAACCCTCTAGGAGTTAAGGGCTGTGGAGAGGCTGGTGCGATTGGCTCAACTCCAGCGATTGTCAACGCGGTAGTAGATGCTTTGCGACCACTCGGTATCAAAGATCTTGAAATGCCGTTGACTCCACAAAAGGTATGGGCTGCGATTGAAAGCGCTAACGCCTGATAATTCAAATTCTTGGGAGGCTTTCGGTCTCCCCTCTAATTTAGGAGGTTTATGGTTCCTGTAGCTTTTGAATACCATCGGGCGGGCAGCGTTGCCGAAGCACTGTCTCTGATGGCTCAACACGGTGAAGATGCTAAGATCCTCGCGGGAGGACACAGCATGGTCCCTGCCATGAAATTACGCTTGAGTACACCTACTACAGTGATTGATCTAGGCGGTGTCTCTGAGTTGAAGTACATCACTGACAAGGGCGACCACATTGCTATTGGTGCGATGGCTACGCATTGGATGGTTGAATCCTCTGATGTCATTGCAGCAAAAGCTCCAGCTCTGCGGGATGCTGCTGCTTCGATTGGGGATGTGCAGGTGCGCAATCGCGGAACAATCGGTGGTGCAATGGCTCACTCTGATCCAGCAGCTGACTATCCCGGTCCAATTTTGGCTCTGGACGCCAGTATGGTGATTCAAGGCCCCAATGGGCAGCGAGTGGTTTCGGCAAAAGACTACTTTGTGGCTTTGTGGGAAACTGCGGTCCAACCAGATGAACTACTGGTTGAGATTCGAGTACCCACCACGTCAATGAATGCGAATTCCTGTTATGAGAAATTCGCTCAGCCTGCTTCACGCTATCCCTACGTGGGCTGTGCAGTAGCTGTGGACAAGTCTGGAGGCACCTGCTCCGATGTGCGTGTAGGCTTTAGTGGTGTTGGCCACGTAGGCTTCCGTGACAGCAATGTGGAAGGTGCTCTCAAAGGACAGGCTCTGAGTGCAGCAAGTATCAAAGCTGCTGCCGATACAGCGACCAATGGTGTGGATGTGCTCAGCGATTGGTCTGTCAGTGAAGACTATCGCCGCGCAATGTCTCGGGTCTATGCACGTCGTGCCTTGACCAAGGTTGGTCTATAATTCTCTCTCCTGGAGGGGAGTTCGCACAGTTCTCCTCTCCAGCACCGCTTTCTAGCTTCACAAGAACTTCCCACTCTTTTGTTGTCCGCTCGCTGATTCGCTTCCTCAATTTTACCTGTTGCTCTATCTTGTTGGGTATCCTGTCTTTTGTTTGGGTCAAAACGATGACCACTATCCCACTGGGTGTTGTTCTAAAGTAGATCTGCTAAGAATACTTGTGGATCTGACTTCTTGGTTTGGTATAACAATCAAAAAGTTGGGTTGACTCCCAGAAGATAGAGGCGTACTAAAGCGCAAACAAATTAATCCTTTCACCAATCGGACTGACTTCACTACGAGCAGTTTTTTTAGTTTTTTGAAGTCAGGTTAACGTTTTTAACGAGACGTTGCGATGAGTTGCTACGAAATCTTGGCGGGGAGTTGCAGCTGCCTGCACGATGGACTGATGTTCGAAGATGTGGGGTCTGCTCTAAAATTCAATAGGGTTTTCAGAGATTTATCAGCTGAAGAGCACCAAATGATTGAGCAGAAATTTGTTCACGTCCAGTCTCCAAAGCACAAACTACTTTTTGAACCCGGTGAGCAACCGGCCCATCTGCATCTGATGCTCTCTGGACAACTGAAGATGGTGCACTACCTGGCAGATGGGCGCGAATCAATGTTGCAGATGATTTGCCCAGGTAGTCTTTTCAGCACTTCTGCCGTAGTGATGGGTTCACCCTATAGCTCTTCTGCCTGGACTCTGGGGGCCTGTAGCTATGCCTATATGAAGCGAGAGGACTTAGTACATTTGATGAAAGAGATCCCTTCCCTTTCGATACGGTTGATGGAACTGATGGCAGAGTTCAATGAAATGCTATTGAGACGGATTGAATATCAGACGGTGTACACTCCCGAACAGCGACTTGTAAAATTTCTGCTGGGACAGTCAGAGACCCGCAATTCTTTACGGTGGCGATTGCCAATGCCCAAGGGAGAACTAGCCCGAGTTTTGGGCACGGTACCTGAGACACTGTCACGTTGTTTCAATGCTCTCATTCAGCAGGGAGTTCTTCAAATGAAAGGTCGTGATATTACTATCCAGCAACCCGAACTATTGCGAGAGATCTGTCCTGAGTAGAGAGCCAGAAATCTTTGTGCACTTCAGAATTATGATTTTATGAGTCACTTTTTGGTCTGACCGATCTTTATTTGCGATCTCTTTCGAAGAATTCAGAAAAAATCAAATTGGGAGTGCTATAAATCAATATAAATGAGAAAATAGTAAAAAGTTTATTTAAAATACTGAAATAAATAAAATTTTGCTAAAATAAAACTTCGTTAAGAAAAGGTGTTGAACTTAAAAATAGCGCTTTTTTGATGTAAATTTAATTTATCAACCAACCTTAGTTATTGACTAACAAACGCATATTTGTACAATAGTAAATGGTTTGTTCGTGTTATCTAATCACAGCAAACAGCCGCCTAGAGAATTTGGGGAAGGAATTGGTTAGGTTGGCGCCGATCGGATGCAGCGGAGCTGCAAC
>CAJXNF010000371.1 GCA_913056375.1 uncultured Pseudomonadota bacterium
CTGGAAACATCCGATGGACGGATGTATACGGTGAAAATCACTGACGCATGCTACGCGGAGCTGGTCCGGAACCTGGGTGAGCCATTTCAAGTCGCACCTGATATCCAACAAATTCTTGTTGAAGATCGCTTCATTCACGTTTACGGATTGTTCTATCCGGAAACGGATAGCCTGAAGTTTGAAGCCAAGCACATGCTGCTGTTTGGTCGCAACAAGGAAGACCTGCGCTTCGAAGATCAAAACTGGTGGATTCATCAAATCCAACAGCTACTCAACTTCTACTTGGAAGCCCAATTCCAGGTTGTGGAAGGTGAAGCCATTGACTTCAAGAAATTCCGCACTGATCTAAGCGCTGAAGGCAAGAAGCAAGATGGGGTCCAGAATCTGGACACCATTTCCAGACTGGTCTATGGCTTCGCGACCGCTTACATGATCACCGGTGACGAGCGCGCATTGGAAGCGGCCGTCAATGGCACTGAATATATGCAGCGTCATTTCCGCCATCAAAACAAGAGCGAAGGAATTTGCTACTGGTACAGCCAGATTGATATTCAGGACGACGGCAGCGTCCGCAAATACATGGGCTCCACCGCCGGTGGAGACGAGGGCGGCAATGCCATTCCCTGCTATGAGCAGATCTATGCCCTTGCAGGACCTACCCAGACCTGGCGTCTCATCGGTGGTGAATCCATCCGCCACGACATTGACGACACGATCTCTTTCCTGAATCGTTTCTACAAGGATCATGGTCCGTATGGGGGTTATTACTCCCACGTTGATCCCGTCACCTTCGATGCCAAGGCTGATTCACTGGGTGTCAACAAAGCCAAGAAAAACTGGAATTCCGTTGGCGACCATGCACCGGCCTACCTGATCAATCTCTACCTGGCCACAGGTGAGGAAAGTTACGCCAAGTTCCTCGAGGACACGTTCGACACCATCTGCGAACACTTCCCTGATTACGGCTACAGCCCCTTCATGAACGAGAAGTTCTATGAGGACTGGACCCATGACCTCAAGTGGGGTATTCACCAGGCGCGTTGCGTGGTGGGTCACAACCTCAAGGTGGCGTGGAACCTCACGCGGATGCACAGCCTCAATCCCAAGGAGAGCTACAAGACCTTTGCCCATCAGATTGCCGATGCCATTCCTCCCGCAGGTTGCGACAACCAGCGTGGTGGTTGGTACGACATGATGGAGCGGACCCTGAAAGATGGGGAAGAGAACTACCGTCGCGTCTGGCACGACCGCAAAGCCTGGTGGCAGCAGGAACAAGGAATCCTGGCCTACTACATCATGGCCGGCGTTTATAACGACAAGCCCGACTATCTGCGCTTTGCCCGTGAAGGATCTGCCTTCTACAACGGCTGGTTCCTCGACTACGAATCCGGCGGCGTTTACTTCAACGTGCTGGCCAACGGTCAGCCCTACTCCCTGGGCTCTGAGCGTGGCAAGGGAAGCCACTCCATGGCCGGCTATCACTCCTTTGAGCTCTGCTTCCTCGCGGCGATTTACTCCAACCTGCTTGTCACCAAGCAGCCGATGGACTTCTTCTTCCGCCCCGATCCCCAGGGCTGGCCGGACAACAAACTGCGTGTCGCCCCTGACCTGCTGCCGGCAGGAAGCGTTGAACTGAAGGAAGTCTGGATTGACGAAAAGTCGTACAACGACTTTGACAGCAAGGCCATGATCGTCAACCTGCCCGATTCGGATAAGCCCCTGAAGGTGCGCGTGCGGATCGAGCCCGTGGGTCTTGGTTTCAGTGCCGACCTGATGAGCTTCGAAGACGGTATTGGTAAGTTTGCACTTGATGGTGATCTCACCAAGGCCAAGCTGCCCGCACTAAAGAAGGAATTGGAGAAGCTGACGGGACTGCAAGGAGTTGTTCTTGACATGACCAATCTCCAGACGGTGGATGACACCGGCTGGAACTATCTCCTCTTCACCAAGCAGCAGCGCGGCGCTTCCTTCAGCGTCAAGCTCACCGGGCTGAATGCTGAAATCAGCCAGTCCCTTAAGGATGCTGAGCTGGACGAGGAGTTTCAAGTTATTTAACTCTGAACGCTCCAATTAGCCTCTTTCGTCGATACAATTAATTCATGGTCGAGACGCCCATCCCGGGCGTCTCTTTTTTTGCTCAATGGCCGGCCCTAATGACTCAACAGACATCTCTTCAAAAAAACATTGAAGAGTTCACACAAGAGGGGCAACGCTTGCTTCAGCAGGGCCGCCCGAACGAGCTTCTTGAATCCTTTATCACCAGATTCCCATCCAGCAGCTGGAAGAACCTCCCCAAACAACTGATATTCAGCGTTGGCGAAATAGCGGCACAATCAAAATCATGGCAACTGTCCGCAGATCTCTTCGGGCATTTGCATGACAGCGACAAAACGACTCCTGCTCTCTGCCTGCCCTATAGCAATTGCCTCCTGAATTTAGGTCGCCTCAGAGAAGCAGAGCTAGTCTTAAAAACCTCTCTCAGTGCCAATCCACATAACCCATCTCTCCTGACCAATCTGGCCAACATCACAGCAGAACTTGGGGAGTACCGACAGGCAGAGTCACTTTACCGACAAGTCACAAATAAATGGCCAAAAGAATTCCTGGGCCACTTCAATCTTGCGGGATTTCTAGCCACTTTGGGACGAGAAGACGAGGCCATTGATTGCTACAAAATCTGCCTTGAGATTGTCCCCCACGCCCCCGAGGCACGTGAGAAGCTCAGACAATTGAAACGCTCAGGTGAAAACGAAGACAACAATGGGAGCAAAGACCATCTCCTTGAAATTTACAGACTGATCGAAAACCGGCGCTGGGAGGATGCAACTCAAAAGCTTGACTCAGCAAGGCCAAACATCGATCCAGTGCGATGGCACAGCGCAGTGCTTGAACTCCCAGAAAAATATCAGGCCAAGATCAGTGAACCACGCCTATACAATCCGAGCACACAAGTTCACCGCAAAGATCTCTTCAACAGCCAGGATCCATTGCTTGATGATCTCGTGGATTACATCAAACAAGAGCCAAGCTTGATCTGGAACCGTGCCGGCAAACCAACACGTTCAGGATCACAGTCACACGAAATACTGGCCAGTCGAGGGCAATCGCCAGAGATCGATCAATTGATTGATCGCCTGACCGATGCAATTCAATCATTCAAGGATCAATACATTGATTCACTTGCAAAACCTTGGCCCAATCAAATAGACCTCAGCGGCTGGGCCGTTGTTCTGTCAGAAGGGGGACACCAAAAGCGTCACATCCACCCAGAGGCACGGCTCAGCGGCGTTTTCTACGTCAAGGTCCCAGAAACATCAACAACAGAAAGCGCAGGAGATTGCGGAAATCTTCTCTTCATTGGAGCTGAAAATCAACAGACCCTGGAGATCACACCAAAAGCCGGGATGGTTGTGTTGTTTCCCAGCTTTCTACCGCACTGCACAGCGCCACTCAACAACGCTGGCGAGCGGATCTGCATCGCCTTCAACGTCAAATGATCTCATCAGACATCATCAGCCAAATCTTCGCCATAAACACGACTTACCAAGAGCAGAAGAACCCCAAGGGGCATGCAGCGCATGACTCAGATGACTAACCTGTGATGCAGACCAAGCACCA
>CAJXNF010000372.1 GCA_913056375.1 uncultured Pseudomonadota bacterium
TATTCGAGCAGCTTAAAAAAAACATCCGACGACGGGACCACGGTCTTCGTCCAGAACGACAAAGACAATACACAAACACTAGAAACAAGCCTCACAATCTCTTCAAAACCAGTCGAAATTGGAGGTCTGAATGATTACATCAATTATCTGAACCAGAGCTCAGTCCTCACGCCAACCGAAGAGGAAAAAATCAATGTACTCAACGCGTGGAAAAACAGCAGCCAACAACAATCAACATCAATCTGGGGAAATTGGCTCAACAAGGTTCTGGCACAATGGACATCGACACCTGTCAACAACTCACTGGAAGACCTGGTCTTCATTGGATATAACGGACAGTTTGCCAATGACGCCAATTCGAACGTCGGAAAATTTGCAAAAAACGGCAAGATTGGCAACGAGATCTGGAATGATGTTATCAACCCAGACAATTATGGAAACTCGAATAAATGGGAACAATATGTCATGGGTCTTGGCACGAATCCAGACAGTTCGGCCACCCTTCACTCTGATTTCGATGCAACAGTTCTAAGACTCTTTATTGAAAATCCAGAACAACAAGACAAGCTTTGGTATCCATCATTTTTATACACATATTCTTACGAAGATGAAAACAACACCATCAGAACAGCGCCCGGTCCAGTTCTACTGATTGAGCCAGGAGATCGTCTGCAATTAAATATGAGCAATCGGATCGAAGTCCCAGGCTTCACCGAAACAGAACTGGAACAAGCGACATTCGTCGCCAACAGCAGTTATGGATCAGGCGGAAGCGGTGGGCTCGGAGGGTCACTCACAACCAATATCCACTTCCACGGTGTTCATAACGTTTCAACCGGTTTTGGAGACAATGTGGTAGCACGATATACCACCGGCCAGGACTGGCAATCAACCCTTGATTTCACGGAAGATGCTGCCGTCGGCTCGTATTGGGTCCACCCCCATTACCACCCTTCAGTGAACCAGATGGTCTATGGAGGGTTATCAGCACCGCTGCAAATTGGAGACCCACTCAGCAAGATCCCTGGCTTGGAAAATGTACCGAGAAACATCGCCACACTAAAAACCCTGAATATTGACTTAGCTCGAGATGATAATGATGCAACACTATTCGAAAGCAATTCCGAGGGGAAGCCAGACACAGTTGAGTTCGCCAATTGGGACAACCTAGGAGGCAATGTCTACACTCCCATAGAACTTGTGACCGTCAATGGCGAATATCAACCAAAGCGGACATTAGGAGAAGGAGAAGGTGGATGGCAGAGCTTCAGCTTTAGCAATCAAAGCAATCATGCAGCCTTTAATATCAGCTTCGAACATTACGCTGATCAAGAGACACAAACAGGCGGAAAGAGACTGCCAATCTGGATTTATGGAGAGGACGGCCACCAACTTCCACAGATCAGACCCATTGTCGGAGGCACGACGGATGGAAAAAATGAATTTCCCGGAGGTGGAACTCTTGGAAAATTCACGACAAAAGAAAGCCAAGGTCGCCCTATCACAACAGATGAATCACCGGCGTATGTACAGGCGTCCAACCAGATAGCTCTTCAACCGGGCAAAAGAGTTGAGGTGCTGGTTTACCTACCAGAGGGTACTACAGATGTTGTCTCTCTCAAAAACTGGAAACAGGAATTGGAAGGATCTGACAGTGAATCTCCTTACAGCATTATTGCAGGAGGAGCAGCAAACAGACCCCGTCAAGCCGCTATTACTCAATCGGGCGCACCACAATCGTTTGGCGCTTTAGCAACGATTAATGTGACAGATGATGATTTTAATCTCAGCAATGAAGACCAAGAGATCTTTATTCAAGCAATCAATGAAACAATCCCAATTCAACACGTCACGCCTGCCACAAGACCGGAAGACTATGACCCCTCAAAAGTACCTTCAGTCAATCTCTTTGAAGAAATCAATGGAGAAGAGATTTGGAAGCCAGTTCGAGAAAGGGTCTTTAACTGGACAAGAAATTCACTTGTAGGCCCAAGGGATGAATGGAGCATATCAACACAGGAATTTATTGATGAACAGATCAATGATGGAAACATCAACAGCGCAGATGATGTCAAAAGATACCATGGTTTGACGTCAGCTCAGGCATCCAATGTGTCCACAGCGCAGGCCGACGCAGGTGCCAACTTACCCGACTTCAAGGGCTATGGAAATCCATTCCTCATCAATGATGAAGTCTTCCCATTTGGCCCGCTGATCACAACGCAGATTGGCACTGTTGAAGAGTGGCAACATAACAATTGGAGCATTGCAAAACCCTGGACATACATCAGCCACCCATTCCATATTCATATCAATGACTATCAAGTCAAGAATAGTGACTCTGAGCTGCAAAACAAGCGCAATCTAGAGGATGTCACAGGCATCAACTCAAGTGGTTACAAAGCAATCGAACTCAACAACAAGGGTGAGGTTGTCCTCAATGCTGAAGGAGAACCCAATATTGTCAGCGAGGATCCACTGCGGGGAGAATTAATCACGATCCCTGAAGCCATGGATGCGTCGATCGCACCAGACCTGAACACATATGGCGCAAACACACAAACGGTCAAAATGACATTCCAGGATTACACGGGCGTCTATGTTTTCCACTGTCATATTCTTCCCCACGAAGATGCCGGCATGATGATGGCGGTGATGGTGATTGAGAATACCGATTCAAGCTGGTTGTTACCTGGGTATAACCTTGAGTCGGAAGAAGAAGAGTTGCAAGGATTGCAACATGCAATCAATGACAAAACGATGTGGGAATTAGATCTCTATTTAGCAGAATCATTGGAAACAAAAGAGCTGAAAGTCATCACCAATGAAGGTGCAAAGCCAGTCAACTCAAGCGTCGGTGATATCAACGATGATTTTGTGCAAGATATTTTAATTGCAAGTAAAGGAGACGGCAAAATCCGACTTTACGATGGAGCATCATTGCTCAACTCAGATACGACCAGGAAGTTGACAACGATAGACCCAATGTTCTGCCATCACAATTGTGATGAACCTCATCACTCGGAAGGATCAGCAGAGCACTTGGCACCCTGGTCGTTCATCAACGATTTCACAGGGGATGGTCAAAACGACATTATTATTGCTGGGTTCACAAAGACAAGAGGACCAGGAGATCAAATCAATCTCCACGATTTGCAAATTCAAGGCTGGGTCTCTGACAATCCAGAAGGAACAGAATGGTCCCTGTATGAGACACAGTCAGGGGCTATCGCAACCTTTATGCCTTTCGACGGCGAAGGATCGATCCCACACCATGGGGAGCATGACCTTTCAGAAGCCAATGATCATCAGGGAGGACATGAGGGGCATGAGGACTCAGAAACCACTGATCATCATGAAAACATTGTGTCTCTTGAACCACTTTCAGGCCTGACCATTGATGACGTTGGCATTGTCACCGGTGATTGGAATCTTGATAACTTCACAGACATTGCAATCGCCTACGCAACTGAACGAGGAATTCGTCTTGTCGTTTTGGATGGCGCTGTGCTGTCTCTCTCTTTGCAGCAGTATCAGTTTGAAGGCGGCTATTTCCCAGGGCAATCGCTTCTCGCTGATGCCTTGCTCGATGATCCCTCACTCCGCAATG
>CAJXNF010000373.1 GCA_913056375.1 uncultured Pseudomonadota bacterium
TGACTGATACCCACCTCAAATGAGACCCTGGTTCGAAGCGAATTCTTATGGAAAATCAGTGCATAACTTTTTCCTGCTAATGCCTTACTGTAGGGGCCCGTTGGTCCTGCAACTTTCAATTCTGCAGCCAGACCTAAACAATCTAAAAGCTCTTGTTGTGTCCAATCTCTGAGACTAAGTAGATCCCGTTTCATTATGAATGATCAAGTAGTGTAGTAAGCATTTTCAGCAACATAACCCTCTGACAAATCGCACCCCCAAACTCTTTCGGTAGATGTTCCCATTCCAAGTTCAATCTCAATGAAGACTTCCTTTGCTTGCAGAAGTGGCCGTAAGGCTTCAACTAGAGCCATATCTTCAGAGTGCTGAGCATCCAGACAAACTCTCTTTGCACCCTTACCAAAATAAATTTTTAAGTTCTCCAACGGAATTGGGAAATCAAAAACTTTCCCGATTGCCATGACGAATCGTCCCCAATTGGGATCTGCTCCATAAATTGCGGTTTTGACCAAGGGTGAGTTGATTACAGATTTCGCAAACAGAAGTGCCGATTTATCGTCTTGGGCCCCACTGATTTTCAATTCAATCAACTTTGTGGCCCCTTCTCCGTCTTGGACAATCTGCTTTGCCAAATCGCAACAAAGGTCATTGAGAGCAATTTGAAAGTCTTTTCGATCAGTTTTCTGATGACCTGCACTTAGTAAAACAACGGTATCGCTTGTTGATGTATCCGTATCAATCGAAATTCGGTTGAAACTCTGATTCACCGCATATTGAAGTGCTGTCCGTAACTCATTCGAGTTTAAGTCTCCATCAGTGACAATGTATGAGAGCATTGTAGCCATATTGGGTTCAACCATCCCTGCGCCTTTTGCAATTCCGAGAACTTTCGTTCCATCTTCGAGAACAACATGTGCAAATTTTGGATGATGATCCGTAGTCATAATGGCTTTGGCAAATTTCTCACTATATTCAACCTCTTCACCAAGTTGGTTAGCCAGTATCTTACAACCAGTTCTGATTTTAGTTGTATCAAGAGGGCGTCCAATGACACCCGTTGAAGAGGGCAAAATCATTTCAGGTGAAATATTCAATTCCTCCCCAAGCCAAAGGCAAGTATTTCGAGATGCCTCTATGCCAGCAGCTCCAGTTGCAACATTCGCGTTCTTGGAATTCACCACGATTGCCTGAAGTTTCCCATCAGCGACATGATCCCGGCCAACAATCACAGGTGCACCTGGGAAATTGTTTTTGGTGAACACTGCTGCTGCAGCACATGGGCTATTCGCAACGATTCCACCAAAATCGAGGCTCTCGTTTTTCAGGCCAATATTCACCCCACCAAAACGAAAACCTGTAACCGGAATCAATTCACGTGAAATTTTCATTTTGAAGCGGGTGGGGGGATATCTGGTAAACCTAGGCATTTTGGAAGCGTAATCGAACCATCCGCCTGCTGCCCATTTTCAATGAGAGCAATCAATGTTCTGGAAACCGCGATAGCAGTGCCATTGAGCATATGAACAAATTGATTCTTTCCATCTGAATCCTTGAACCGTATGTTTAATCTCCGAGCCTGGTAGTCAGTACAATTTGAAGTGGACGTGATCTCACCCCAATGACCTCTACCTGGCATCCATGCTTCTAAGTCGTATTTTCGATAGGCGGGAGCACCGAGATCTCCAGTACAAATATCGACAACTCGATATGGAATCCCCAAGTCACTGTAAATTCTTTCCTCAATTTTCAGTAATTTCTCATGCATCTCGTTTGATTTTTCGGGATGCGTGAAAGCAAACATCTCAATTTTCGAGAACTGATGTACTCGGTAAAGCCCCCTAGACTCACGCCCAGCCGCTCCAGCTTCTGTTCTGAAACAATGAGAGAAACCAGCCATTAAAATTGGAAGTTCTGCTTCTGAAAGAATCTGCTCTGAAAGAAGACCACCCAATGTAATTTCAGCAGTTGCGATCAAACAAAGGTCGCTGTTTTCGATAGAATAAATCTGGGCTGAATCCCCTCTTGGTTGAAATCCTGTCCCCTGAACAACACTTGCCCGAGCTAAATCTGGTGTCATGTGGACTGTGAAGCCCTCCTCCTGAAGCAGCTTTAGGGCATATTGTGCCAGCGCTAACTCAAGGAATACCGCTTGGTTTTTGAGATAGTAAAATTTTTGACCAACGACTTTTGATCCTCCCTCAAAGTCCACCAATTCCAGACTTTCCATGAGAGTCAAATGGTCTTTGGGATCAAAATCGAAAATTCTCGGTTTTCCTACCTCACGCAACACCTTGTTTGCCTCTTCATCTACACCAATTGGAGAATCTGGGTGAGTCAGGTTTGGAATTTGGGATAATAAGTTGCCTCTCTCGACTTCTGCTGACTGGTGAGCCAAGTGCAGTGCTTCCTCTTTTTGCTTCAGTGATTTTGACTCTTCAATCAGAGTCTGTCTTTCATCCGCGCTGAGTTTAGACTTCATCTGATTGCTAATTTCGTTTCGCCTTTGGCGGAGCGTATCTAGCTCCCCTTTCAAACCCCTGGCAAGTTCGTCTTGCTCTAAAAGTGGAGCTACCAAATCTGGCAAATTTCTATTGCGGCAATTTTCCGAAATTTTTTCAGGATCCTGACGGATTACTCGAAGATCGAGCATGATTCTAATTTATTCTGAGTAGTTAATTGTGGGCGAGATTTGATACTTAGGAAGGCCACTGAGGTGGTCGTCGTGTATGGAAATCCGTTTTTGCTTGAATAGCCTCGCAGACTTTAAGAAGCCGATAATCGTCCATCGGCTTGCTCATCAACTGAAAGCCAATTGGCAAATCCTCTTTGCTCATTCCAGCAGGGATTGAGATCGCCGGACATCTAGTAAAATTTGCCAATACGCTATAGATATCTTCAAGATACATTGCTAGTGGATCATCGTTTTTTTCACCGAATTTGAATGGAACTCCAGGACTTACTGGCCCAATCAAAAAATCAAATTCTGTCAACAAGCTATGTATTTTTTTCTCGATAAATGCACGAATTTGATTGGCTTTCCCGTAGTAGGCATCGTAGTAACCTGCACTGAGAACAAACGTACCCAACATGATTCGACGCTTTACCTCCGTTCCGAAGCCAGACTCTCTTGTAGTTTTATACAACTCATCTAGGCCACCGTTGCCTCTTCTCAACCCGTAGCGAATTCCATCAAATCTACCTAGGTTCGAACTGGCTTCGGCAAAAGATATGACGTAATAAGCGGGTATCAAGCAATCTAGGAACCCCAGAGATTTCTTCTCAACTGTGGCTCCTTGCTGACCCAACCACTCTGCCAAATATGTCGTTGATTTCAAGACATCTTCGGAGACAGTTTTGGAATCCAAATATTCATTTGGAAGGCAGAATTTTAAGGTACTCAGATCAATTTGTTCATCAAATGAATCCAGCTTTTGCGCCAATGAGGTACTATCTTTAGTATCGACAGCTTGAATTGCTTCAAGAAAGTAAGCGCTGTCCTCGGCAGTCCTGGTTAGGCACCCCACTTGATCTAGCGATGATCCATAAGCCACTAAGCCATATCGTGATAATGCTCCATAGGTTGGTTTAAACCCTGTA
>CAJXNF010000374.1 GCA_913056375.1 uncultured Pseudomonadota bacterium
CTAGATGACGATCAAGATATTGCCATTTATGCGAAACTTAATAACCCTATCAGCAATGGCCTATACCAATTCAATGTTATGAGCAGCATTAACGAACAGGAAGCCAAAAGTTATTTAGGATCATGGCTCATTAGCGTGAATTAAAAGCAAAGTCTTTTTTATGAAGTGTTTTCTATTGCGAGCACTGTATTTAATGGTCAATATTTTCCATAAAAAATAATCTTCGAGTTCCCCTTTTTCCTTGCTCGTAATATATATTCGACGGACACTTATTATGATCTATCTCCGAAAATCGTAATCTGTTATTATTGAGTTGCCACCGCCCTACGAACGAAGTTGCTAGACATTTCATAATCAACTTAGATGAGCTATTTTGGTTGATATGCGACTGTAAAACGATGGAACGACTCTCATCGCGGTTCGATTGTTACAGACAGAAGCAAATAAGGCTTTGGATCATTCTCACCCAAGTTTTTGGATCACTTCTATTGGGTCCAATCAATCCCGCAGCCTCTGCGATCCTTAAAAATGGTGAAAGCAGTAACGGTTATTACTGGCAAAAGACCTCAACAAACTGGAAACCTGTCATCATTCGATATCAATGCCGCTCCTCAGTTTCCGGAAAAATAGAAAAGCACCAGAAATGTAGAGACGCTGGAGCAGTCAAGCCTCAGTAAAAGGGATTGGAAACGATGTCACATCACACATACGGTGAAGTATCATTTCGATAAATCGTCGTTGATTAGCTAATCATTGAAGCCTATATGGAGGTTCAACCTAGCAATCGTTTTGATCTCAAAGCTGAACACCTCCGTAAGTTACCAAGGATCCAGTACTAGATCTGTCATGCATCCCCTTCAAGGTCTACCCATTGCGTCAGGGACAAACCTTGTTGGGGTCTCGTTCATAACGAGAGGTCATCATTGAACAGTAACGAGCTTTTCTGCTGCTTCCCAAAGTCTTAGCTGTTGACTTAGAAAGTTATAAAGCATCTCGATCAAGAAGACGAGACAACAATCAACATCATGACCACAAAGAGTGCGTTTGCGAGGAAAAGCTGTTTGTCTGTCCGGCAAAAAGGAACGTCGACAAACCAATCCGAGCTGCGCTGATAGCGATATGAATCTCCAGTTCCTGGGGCAATTATCAGCCTTTCGAATCTTACGAACGATTTGATTTCGACTCGCTTAATTCCAACCTTCCTACCAGGCGCTGTTTCCTTCCATTGGTACTCATCTAGAGGTAGTTTGTCTGAATAGCCTGAACTATGGGATCTAGCAATTGAGTACATAAGACTATCTCGATCAATGCCCCTATTTAGCAACATCCCAAACTGTCGACTTGGACGTTCAAGATAGTAAAAGCTCACACCCAGGCAGCAGTCCATGCTCCAGCCTCATTCTGTTCCGGTGCTCAAGTGTCAGGCCAGTCAACAGAAGATCAGTGTCTGCTGGCTAGAAACGCACATCGATGCTCAGAGACCGCTAGCACTTGAAGGTGTCCGGGTCTTTTGCATGGTCATGCAGAAACGAATTTTTCCAATGGCATAAAGGCTGCGTTTGTCTTTGATCATCGCTACCAAGATGGCAGCAGCTGACCTCATATGGATGACGGCTCCAATGCAATGGACACACTCTTGGGATTGGTCTTCATTCTTTGGATCCCATGTGGGATCTATGCAAGTGCGATTGCTGCATCCAAAGAGCACAATTGGCTCCCATGGATTCTTGGTGGATTACTTTGCGGACCCGTCGCTTTGATTGCAGCTGCTGGCCTGCCTGATCGAAAACTCACCAGGTATATCCGCATCCTCAGTGAGGATCAAAGTGAAACCACGAAAGACGCTGGCTCCGTGACTCGACAACAAAGGCTCCAACCATCCGACTTACGCTGAAGACGTAACAGGAAATCTTCGAGCATCGTCCACTGCCAGCCATCAACTGAAAGTATCAGGGTCGCTGGCACGCAATGTCAGATCGCAACCGCAGGACTGCAGACAGGCAGCAAGGTAAAGGATCATCCCCTCAGTTCGCCCCTGAGGTTGGCGCGGGCACCACTGCGCCACTGCAAAGGCAAAGCATTGGTGGATAAACGACAGTGGGTGGGCTCGTCAGCCTCTCGCCAACCTCAGCAGCGGGGAAGAATGTGAATGACGATGTCATGCTGGTTAGCGTCATTCCAGCCTTCACGAATGAAACGACGGGCTCCTGCTGCTACTCCGGAAGCTTGAACAGAACTACGGAATAGTCGGCCAACACACTATTTGATCGCATCCATCTGACCTACCAATGAATCAGTGACAGCGGTTGCCCCAGCGTATCGAGGTCAGTGAATCGATCCTAGTCCCATGAATGAGACTGGCAAAAAGCGAAACCCATTAAGTAGTCGAACTAACCCAGAAACACCTGGAGTCTGTCGTGATCAGTCGCGCTGATAATTCGCGCTCTTGTCTTTCAGTGAATCTGATTTGGACGGAGTTTTGCCGGATGACTTGGAGGCCAGAGAGGCTTCCAGACGCTGCAGCTGAGCTTCACGCAGAGCGTCGGAAATACTGAGGATGATGTCAGTCATCGATCGGCGTTCCCGATTGCAGCAGGCAAAGGGCCCAGACAGTCGAGTTGACGCCTTCTGATTTAAGGACTCAGGAAGGCTAGGTGCTCAGCGACCTGCGTCCAGTGAGCAAAAGTGCTGCAGTCAGCAAAAGGCCACACACGGTTCAGCCGAAGCAGAAACCGACCAAGCGGTTGCAAGAAGGGCAAAACGCGACCAAGGGCCGATCGTTCTCAGGCCCGATGTCCCGTACCCACCGCTTCTCCAATAGCGATGGAACGACAAACGACGGCCGAAAGCCACAAGGGGGGGCTGACCAGCAGATCGTTACCAATTACACAACCCAGTTCAGCAGATGTGATGGGTTGAGCCAGCAATCAGCAGAAACCTTCAACCTGTATCCCACGGAACCCATGCAGAAGCGTTGAGCTGAAAGGGTGGAGAGAGTTACATGCGCAACTGTGCGGATCCTTCGCTACCGCGGCAACAGTTACACCAGCCCTGAGCCTTCCTCTGAAGCTCCGCGGCCGGGTGCACGCTCCTATCGCTGGGTGAATTACACCATCGAGCCCAACAATGTTGTCCCCCTGCAGCAACGCGAAGCAACAGCAGGCAACGAGCAGCTGGCCGCCTGAGCTGGCCCCAGCTGTGCCGTCATCGATGCGGTGAAGGTGAAAAGAAACGCCGACATCGATGGAATCCCAGGTGCCATCACAGGAACAGTTGGTGGCCAATCATCGCCGGGGTGTCTCAGTCCGGAATCGTGAGGCAGGTGCAGCCGCGAGCAACTGGCGTAGCTGCTTATGGTTAGACGCCTGCTCCGTGAAGAGAGTCAGCGGGGTGCAATCAGAAGTGTTGCAATTGGCTCGAGCTGTACGGTGAAAACCGGAAACGCCTTGGTGTTGCGGCGGAAGTTGATGCAGCGGAGGACAATCAACGCTCGAGGCAGCGTGCAGTAGGGCGACCAGAGAGCTGCTCTCCCGTGGGTTACAGCACCTTCATCTCCGAGCACGTATTAACCTCCTTAGCCTTCTCTTGCGGAT
>CAJXNF010000375.1 GCA_913056375.1 uncultured Pseudomonadota bacterium
CACCTGGCTGGGAGGTAATTGGGATACCTCCATCGGTCAATTCAATTGTGCTGATCGCACCCGACGGACGCTCTGTTATCGCCGAAAGCCATGAAAAGATCAAAGAAGTATCGCTGCCGGCTTTACCATGACGACAAAGGCCGTCCAAAAAATACTAACCATCCCCCTTCACGCAAGAACATGATGAGTACGTCTTTCGCAAGCAAATACCCATACCCCTAGGCATGGGCTTAACGATCTCACAATCACGTTTTCCCATCAATTCAAAACTCCTGGTCTTTGCTTCTTACTGATGCCAGAAACTGACAAAAATCCTCGACCTTCCCAAGAGGGAGTCAGATGCGTCAAAAGCTGGCGAACGATGCATATCTTTGTTTTACTAATCCTTCTTACATCAGGCCTAAGTACGCAGGCAGCAGATTATCGCCGATACATAAACAAAAGAACTAGACCCCTTCACGACCTCTTGATAAAAAAACAATTCCTTATAATAGCCAACCCTCCGACATGCAAAACAAACCCTCTAATGAGAGGATATTTTATCTCTAGGCATAGAGCAATTTATCTATGCGTAGACAATCTCCTTGAAGATCCAAGGCTCGGTGATATTTCCGGAAGAGACAAGTTTAATGATGCGAAGAAGCAACTGAGTACAACACTGACGCATGAGGCTGTTCATGCTGCCCAATGGTGCAAAGGCTCAAAGGACTGGACACTATTTAATCTAAGTGGGAGCGGTACACTTGGAGGATTCAGAGACTCAGCACTTGACTCATCAACAAAAATAAGAGGCAACAGAAAGTCAGAGAAAGAAGCTTATCTACTCGAGAGTAAACCAGATATCGTAATGGAAGCGTTCGATCTGTATTGCCAAGCGCTATCTCTTGGGGAGAGGGAAAAGAAACCATAAGCATTACTTTAAGGTCAAGTCAGTTCTTGACAAAAACTGCAAGTGATAGTGACAAATGGCAGTTGGCTAGCCAAACTCGTTGTACTCCAGGGCATTCCAAGTGAAGAAGATGCTCCTTATTTCGGTTCTGTGCCTAATGCCTAGTGCTCAGGCAATAGATTATGTCCAATGCGAAGCAATACAAAGGGCTGCTGCGCGCCTAAAATCTGCGATGGATGCCGAGGCACTAGCAGCTCAAAACGCAATCATTCTCCCAGCAATGGAGAAAGCTCAGGCTATATGTATGAAAAATTTCGTTAATAACGAGATCCTTAACTGCATGAACATCAGAATGGCTAACTACGAAGCAGACGGAGAAATAACTAGAGAGGAAGTTATCGAGAAATATGCCCCACGCATTGATCGGGTACTAGCCGACTATGAAGCCATGGGGTGCTACTAAAGTGAGTCCTCTATTCCTACTGGCTGGGTTGGGGCTTGGAGGTTATCTAGCCGTATGGCGTAACAAGCGAGCCTTAGAGGTCAGAACAGGAAGCAGACCTCTACAGAGCGATCTCAGAAGACTGACGAGAAGACTGAAATTGAAGTGTGAGCGTCTTGCAAATGGATGAACGCCTGAAGGTTGCTGTTAGTGCAGTGCTCATCGCGGCAATGTTCGCTTTTGGGGCTGGTGGGAACTGGTTGGTTTTCCTTCTCTTAGCCGCCATGGCTGTCATCGTGACGTGGGAATTCAGCTAGAGCGCAGATGAAAAACCTCCTCCTGCTTTTGATTGTTGCAATATCCATCTGGGCTGGTGTTGCTTTGGATAGAGCTGGTTGGCGATACAGGAAACAGCTTTGGCAATTCCAAGGGGCCGCAACTGGCCTCGGTGTTGGATACCTGCTGGGACGTTCAAAGCTGATCTAAGGGCTCAGCGCCGTCGTTGTGAACGCAAATTCAGCACCGTGTTAATGGCCGCCAACGTGACGAGACAGGTGAGGCAAAACTCCTTGTAATCCATGCAAGCAATTCAAGAGCTCCGTAGATTGCCACATCACCTTCTGCCCAAATCGTTCCGAGAGTCTGAGATCTGAGCGTCTACGCAGCAGAAGCCGATGGGCTGGCCTCCTGAGGATGGATGAATGCACAATGGGGTCATGGATACAAATAGAGCAACCACACTGTTGACCCGAGCTGCGTTAGGCGCAGTGATCGCTATACCAACTCTTTTACTAGTGGACTATTTGGAGAAGAAAGTGGCTTTCAAAGAATGCGTGATGGAAGAACTAATGGGGGAGCATGGCGATAGACAATCTGCCCAGTTCTCCTACAGCTTCAGAGGTGCAGGCGGCGATAACGACATCAACACCTCGCTGGCGATTGCTCGCCTAAGCTGCAGAAGCGGTCGTAAGCCCATCGTCTACTGATCAAACATCATCCATTCAGGCATTCGGCAACCCCTGACCCAACCGCACAGACAAGACATCACGCCAATTTGAAAGCAGGACGTGGGCTGGACTCCTGCGGCATAGCCCCAAGCGAATCCAGAGACTTTCAAGAAGATGACCTGGCCGCCCTCAGGGGTACGAATCAACTGCGAGCAGTACTTTCGTGGCTATGTTCCTCAATGACCTGTCACATAATTTGCTATGGGAACAGAACAGGCATAAGGTTTATAGAGGACTAAAGCATTGCAAACACAGAATTATGACTGGGTTCTGAGGTGAACACGACTAAGTTCTACAAAAGTTAAACGACGCAGAACGGCAAAAGGGGGCATGGGGGATGCAGCATCAAAAGTTCTCCGTAAATGGGCTTCAGATATTTCTGTGAAATCTGAGTGTGAAGTTAGGTTCTAACTGCCCTGACAGGTGAAGTTTGTGTCTATTGATAGAGAGCAGGCAAGGAGAGCAAATGGTTGGTGACTTCATTCTTTACCTGGCATTGATCCAGCTGGGAGCTACAGCTGCAATTACGGCGATAGTCGTCGGGGCTCTGTATTTAATCTATCAATCGGTTCTGAATAGGAGCCCTGACATTTGCGATGGTGTCGACAAGTAGCCCACTCAAGGAGGAGCAACTGACGAGATCAACACCTGGCGGCACAACTGAAAATCGGCCACGTGTGGTCGGCAGTCGTCAAGATTGCCCAAAAGCCGGATGCTGGCCTATTGAATCAAGGTCCTGCCACACCGAACGGTCGACACCACATCATCTGTGGCAGTGTCCACCACTCTGTATGTGCACATCTTTGCCTTCGACTTAGTGCGGGCAGTGAGATATGCCGTCAACTCAGTAGCGAGAGAAAGCTCCTTGACCCACTGCTCGGAAGCGACTTTCATCTGCACGCTAAACCGATTGGGATCTCCAGGCGTATAAGGCGAGTACAACGGACGAAAGGCTGGCCCGTTTGTGGTAGCAAGATCTGTGTCACGTCTTTTGGCCCTTAAGGATCAATCCTGGTCCCCGAGTCAGATCTGCACTGACGCATTTGAGGCGTTGTGAGGCCTATGCCGGTTGATTGCGAAAGCGGCATCGGAGCGTCCAAGCTGGATACGGGCTTTCCCCCACATCAATGATTGGAATGACTGGATTATCACTGATACGGATTAATGGAGGCTTGAGGCACTCACCATTCGCAAGGAGTGTGTAATTTTGAACGAATAGTGACAGTCATTTTGAGTTTTTGAATCGA
>CAJXNF010000376.1 GCA_913056375.1 uncultured Pseudomonadota bacterium
TATTTTTTAAAACTTTAGCTTTTCCAATGTATAATAGTCTTCCATTTATATCAAAGTATTGATACACTCCTGCATCACTTGGAAGTTGTTTTAGTTTCTCTTCTAAATTCATTTTGCAATTGTATCCAAGAAAAAATTATTTGAAAATTAATATGCATGAACTTACATCATATTCATACAAATTTATCTTCAATTTTTTTAAGTTTTGCTGCTTCTAATTTCTTCTTATTATCATGAGACAGTTGTGTAAGCGGAAGACGGCACTCCCCTGCTGGCATCCCAACAAGGTTCATCATCGCTTTGATGGGAATAGGGTTGGTTTCACACTGGGAAAACTGAATAAAGGGGAAGAGCTCATGAAAGTGGCGCTTTATCGGCTCTCTCATCAGTTCACACATTTTGCGGGGCATTAGGTTACTCAAAATGGAACCGCAGCTGAAACAGAACAGGACCCAAGCAAACTCTTCGTAGTTAACCCCCATCCAGGCTTGGAGCACATGTAAGCGACTGATGATGGAGCCGATCACTATGAAGAGACCTGCATTGACCAAGAGCAGCATTCGGTTGTTACGATCCATCTCATGCTGGCTGGAATCCAGTACTAGTTCTGTCTTTATTTCCATTTAGCCACTGAAAAAACGCTCAAGGAAGGTCTGTTGGAATTATCGGGAGGGTACTCATTGGAGAGGAGGCTTCCGAAAAATCTTAGAGCTGCGCAAATACGAAATTTTGCAACAAAACACTATATTGATCTCTTCATGAAGCAATGCAACACCAATCCACATTCAGCCCATCTTTTCCTATCCCAAAGAGCTTAGAAAGCTCTCTATCAAATTGGACCGCTACGGTAGCTTGGGCTCCTTTTGATCATGCTTGCACTTATCGACTAAGCCACCCCAACGGTGCGACGAGATATCTGAAAATGGTTCAAAGGGATGCTTATCCTTCGATTGCAGATGAATTGGAACGTCTGCAATGGGCTAAAGCTTTTTTACCAGTTCCCAAGATTATTGATTTTGATCTGGATGCTGATCCAGCGTGGTTACTGAGTGAAGGAATCGCGGGAACAAACGGAACAGAACCCGATCTAAAAGCTAACCCAGAGCTGTTGATTTCCCTTCTGGCGAAGGCCTTACGCTATTTTCACGATCATGCCCCCGTCTCCAACTGTCCCTTTGATTTCCGGCTCGAGACTTCGCTGGAGCATGTCTCCAAACGAGCTCAACTGGGACTAATTCAACCAGAAAAGCATTTTCATCCTGAGTTTCAACATCTCAGCCTAGACGAAGCGCTGAGCTTCTTGCAGGAACAACAACCTTCTTCAACCAAGGAGGTCGTCTGTCATGGAGACTACTGTGTTCCAAATATCCTTTTTGATCACAATCAGTTGCAAGGATTCGTTGACCTAGGCGAACTTGGTGTGGCAGACGTTTGGTGGGATTTGGCTACAGCAACTTGGAGTCTAAACTGGAATCTTGGCGAGGGGTGGGAAGAGATGTTTCTGCATGAGTATGGAATTGGGGCGAATCCGGAAGCGATTACCTATTATCGCTTACTCTACGATCTTGTCTCTTAAGAACAGAGCAACCTTCTATATTTCGAGTGAGAATGAGTGAAAATAAAATTCCTCAACTGATCAACCAAGCTGCGTCCGTGATCAAAACCAGAAAAGTAAAAGACAGCCTCTTTGCGGATGTAGGGTGTGCCCTACTTTCCAGGAGTGACCAAGTCTATTACGGGGTCTGTGCTGATTCCGGATCCAACACTTTTTGTGCAGAAAAGGCTGCGATTGCCGCGATGATTACGAACGGAGAATATGAGATTAAGCGGATTGTAGCTGTCTGGAAAGATGAAGCAGGATCCGTATTCGTGATTCCTCCCTGTGGGAATTGTCGACAACTGATGCGGGAAACCGACGAGAGCAATCTGGAGGCCGAGGTGATACTAGATGCCGACAAGACAGTTCTTTTAAAAGAACTGCTGCCCTATTATGATTGGTGGAAGAAACAAAAATGAGTTGGTTATTGAAGCTGAGTGGACCTATGAATTTTCAAACTCAATGCTGACCAAAGATGACAAGATGAGAAAGGATCAGTAGATAATTTCAAACCGTTTTGCGTCCCAAGTCTTTGAAAACTTCCGCAATCGACTTCTCTCTAGTGCCTGAGATCACTTTAATCTGATCACCTGCTCTTAAAACACCCGGGCTAAGCACCGAGAGATACCAACCGCTCAGACCCTCAGCAAACATCTTCTTACCTGCCAACCGATCACCCATGAGCGCGTTGAACTTAAAACAGGGTTCCCGTGGCGCCTTGATTTCGAGCTGCACCTCTTCAATCTGCCAGACATCCCCGATGTAGACCTGCTCTTCGGTCAGCCCCTCGATAGTCAGATTCTCTCCAAAAGCCCCATGTTGATCCAGCCGCACCAGCTTATCTTCTGTGGTCTTGAGGGCACCTTTCCAAAAAGGATAGTGTTCTGCAGGATAGCAATAAACGGCCTTGTCTCTGCCTCCGTGTACTGAATGGTTCGCTTGCTGATCTCCTTCTAGCCCCATCGTTTGACATACGATCGACTGTGGGTCCTGCAGACTGGAAACCGGACTCTTTACAATCGCAGACCTTGTTGTCTTCTGGGATCCCTTGTGCGGATTTGGGAGCACAAGAGGCACAACCCTCCCAGTGGAAATCGAGAGTATTCTGGCAGACATTTTCCCCCTCAGTCTACACTGAAGCCTAAGCTTGATTTAAAATGGCGACGGCACATGGAAACATAGCTTTCATTGCCACCAATATGGATCTGTTCACCAGCTTGCACTGGCTTGCCCTCCTCATTCAGTCGAACCGTCATGATAGCTTTTTTACCACAGTAGCAAACGGTCTTGATTTCTCTAAGTTCATCGGCCCAGGCCAGCAGACACTTGCTTCCTTCAAACAATTCGCCAAGAAAATCGGTGCGTAATCCATAACACAGTACGGGGATCTTCAATCGATCCACCACTTCTCCCAATTCCTTTACCTGATCCCGACTGAGGAACTGTGCTTCATCCACCAGCACACAGTGGAGTTGTTGATCCTTATGCTGGTGGGATATTTCCTGAAACAAGTTGTCATTTTTTTCAAATTCATGGGATTCCGCCTCAAGCCCAATCCGTGAGCGAATGATTTTTTCTCCTTCTCTGTCATCAATTTTTGGTTTCAGCAGAAGGGTGTTCATCCCCCTTTCAACATAGTTGTGACTGGATTGCAGCAAAGTGGTGGTTTTGCCTGCGTTCATTGCGGAGTAATAGAAGTAAAGCTTTGCCAAGGGACCTGTGTTGTTTTCCTGTTTGTCTGTGAACCTACCAAGCCGAAGTTTTGCAGTAGCAGGGAACTAGAATACTCGTCATCTGCTGGCTTTGACAAGTAAGGATTCTAGATTAAGACGGGGAAATTGATCAATTCAACTGGGGGACGAACTGAGGATGGTTTTTTCTGTAAACAGCCTGATGCCAAGGGTACAAATTAATTGATTTGAAATCCTGAAACATGAAGTGGCAACAGACCTGTTACGTCACCATTGA